>NZ_NFHC01000002.1:0-258474 GCF_002161245.1 Flavonifractor sp. An9 | reverse complement strand
AAATCCACCAAGGTGCAACCGGACTACGCCTGCTGTATTCAGTTTAGCAAATCCTTCGGTTAACGCACAGACTATATTTTCATTCTCAGCTGTGATGGCATTTCATGAGGCGTTGACAATCAAATGCAAAGACTTCTTTACCACGCAAGTCAAAACGGGATTGCCGCCTTTGCTCTATATGCGGATAATGGCTATAACGGATTGAACTTTGACCGCCCCGCATTTTCCCTTATGCAACAGGATATGAGAAATGGGCGGTTAGAAAAAATTATTGTGGCAAGCCTTGACCGCATTTCCCGTAACTGTTTAGACGTAATCGCTTTTGCAGATTGCGCCGCTGGTTTGGGTGTTTCTATTGAAGCGATCAACGGCGACCATGCCGCGCTGGATTGCAGCCGACAGCTATATGCTGCACTTGCCGCGAAAGGTGGTGAGCGCAGATGAATAACACTTTTTCCTTTCAGCAAATTGCAGCCCCCAAAGTGTTAAGCGCGGAAGTCCGCGAAGCCATTTCAAACAATGTCTTGCAATTCTATGTGCGCGATCAGCAGCAAGACACGCAGGACGAGGGTATAACGGCTTTATATGAAAGGCTTTCGCAAGAGGACAAGTTGGAGGGTGAGAGCAACAGTATTGCAAACCAAAAGAAGATTTTGGAACGATACTGCCGGGAGCATGGGATTACTGCCTATCGGCACTATGACGAGGACGACGGATATTCCGGTACAAACTTCAACCGCCCCGGCTTTCAGCGTATGTTAGCCGATATTAAGGCGGGGAAAATCAAGCGCGTTATCGTCAAGGATATGTCCCGTTTTGGACGCGATTATTTGCAAGTCGGTTTTTACACCGATATGCTGTTTCCCGATTTTGGCGTGCATTTTATCGCTGTCAACGACGGAGTGGACAGTACGCGGGGCGAAAATGAGTTTACCGCAATCCGTAATGTGTTCAATGAGATGTACGCCCGCGACACTTCAAAGAAGATACGCGCTACTTGGCAATCAAAGGGGAAATCCGGCGAACATCTTACCACAATCCCGCCTTACGGCTACATGAAAGACCCGGACAACAAAAAGAAGTGGATTATAGACGAGGAAGCCGCAGCCGTTGTGCAGCAGATTTTCGCGTTGTGCGTTTCCGGCATGGGTCCGACGCAGATTGCAAAATGGTTAGAAAAGCACGAAATCTATAATCCGACAGCTTACTCCCAAGCAAAGGGGCGGCCTGTTACCAACAAGCCGACGGCTAACCCATATAAATGGACAAATGAAACGGTTTCCCGCACTTTAGAACGCATAGAGTATTTAGGGCATACGGTGAACTTCAAGACCCGCAAGCAATCCTATAAGAGCAAGAAGAAGTTGTGGAACGACCCGTCGGAATGGGTAATCTTTGAAAACACACAGCCGCCGATTGTGGAAGAAAGCGTATTCCTCATTGTGCAGAACATACGCCGATCACGCCGCCGCCCTACCAAAATGGGCGATATGGGTATTTTCTCCGGGCTGCTTTATTGTGCAGAGTGTGGCGGCAAGATGTATCAATGCCGAGCAACGAACTTTACCGAGGAACAGAAGTATTTTATCTGTTCAACCTATCGGAAAGGCAAAGATTTGTGTACGACCCATTCCATAAAAAATGTTGTCCTGCATGAAATTGTTTTGCGGAACTTGCGGGAAGCAATCGAGTATGTAACGCAGTACGAAGCCGAGTTTATCCAAGAAGCAGCGGACAGCCGTTTGCGTGAGCGCGACGCGGAGTTTTCCCGCAAGCGCGAAACACTTTCCAGAGCCGAAAGCCGGATTGCCGAATTGGATAACCTGTTCAAGCATTTATACGAGGATAATGTAACCGGGAAATTATCAGATGAACGGTTTATCAAAATGTCCCGTGATTATGAGTTGGAGCAGGAAAACTTAAAATCAATGGCAGAAGTGTTGCGGGAAGAAATCAAGCAGCAGGAAAAGCAAAAAACCAACGTTAAGGCGTTTATCAGCGTCGTAAAGAAGTACACCGATATGCAGGAACTTGATGCTTCCATTTTGCGGGAGTTTATAGACCATATTGAAGTTTCCCATACCGACAAGAAATCCAAGACAAGGGAAATCACGATTGTCTATAACTTCATCGGTGCATTTGATTTTGACCGGGCAAAAGAAAAAGCCCAAAATACAACTCAAAAACAGCAAAGAACGGCATAGCCGTTTGGCTATACCGTCCCTTGCTTCAATGTTTTCTTAATTCACCGCCCCATTGGGCGGTCCTTTTTTGCTGTTAGGAAAGGGTGGCCTGGACCAGATCGGTCATGGAGTAGAGACCAGGGGTCTCCACACCGGCAAGAAATCGGGCCGCCCGGATGGCGCCGGAGGCAAAGACCTCCCGGCTCATGGCGGAGTGGCTCAGGGTGATGACCTCATTCTCACCGGCAAAGATCACGTCGTGATCTCCCACGATGCCGCCGCCGCGAACAGAGCAGATGCCGATCTCCTCCTTGTCTCTGGCCTTGCGGACGCTGTGGCGGTTACACACATAGTCGGGCTGGTAGGGAAGAGCGGATGCCGCCGCGTCGGCCAGCATGAGGGCGGTGCCGCTGGGGGCGTCCACCTTTTTATTATGGTGTTTTTCCACGATCTCAATATCGTAGTCCGTCCCCAGAGCCGCGGTTGCCTGGCGTACCAGGGCCAGCAGCACATTGACTCCCAGGGACATATTGGCGGAGCGGAACACGGGGATGACCCGCGCCGCCTGGTCGATGGCGGCCAGCTGCTCCTCCGAGTAGCCGGTGGTAGCCAGCACTGCCGGGATGTTCCGCTGCAAACAGAAGTCCAGCAGAGCGGGCAGGGCAGCAGGGGAGGAGAAGTCGATGAGAGCGTCAGCCTGCCCCTGGAACTCAGCGGGGGAGGAGAACACGGGGAAGTCCCGGTCACCAGTCCCCAGCAGGTCAAATCCGGCGGCGATTTCCAGGTCGGGCTGGGCGGCGCACAGATGCTCCACCGCCCGGCCCATCCGGCCGTTGCAGCCGGAGAGGATCAAACGAAGCATTTCCAACATCCTTTCCCGGTGGCTCAGGCGGAGAGCAGTCCCACCTTGACCATAGACTGACGGAGGGTTTCCAGCGGTCCGTCGCTCATATCGCACAGAGGCAGGCGGAGGGAGCCGATGTCGTAGCCCGCCAGATTCATGGCAGCCTTGATGGGAATGGGGTTGACCTCCAGGAAGAGGGCGTCAATGAAGTCCATGTAGCCCAGCTGAAGGGCGGCGGCCTGGTCAAACTTGCCCTCCAGGCACAGGTGGGTCATCTGGATCATGACCTCGGGGGCGATGTTGGCTACCACCGAGATGACGCCCTTGGCGCCCAGGCTCATCATGGGGACCACCTGGTCGTCGTTGCCCGACCAGACATAGAAGTCGTCGCCGCAGATGGCCAGGGTGTGGGCCAGCAGAGAGAAGTTGCCGCTGGCCTCCTTGACGCCGTTGATGTTGGGGTGCTGGGAGAGCACCTTGTAGGTCTCGGCGGTGAAGGAAACGCCGGTGCGGGAGGGCACATTATAGAGGATAATGGGCAGATCCACCCGGTCGGCAATGTATTCGTAGTGCTTGATGAGGCCGGTCTGGGACGCCTTGTTGTAGTAGGGGGTGACGTGCAGCAGGGCGTCGGCACCGGAGTCCTGAGCGTGCTGGGACAGGTAGACGGCGGCGGAAGTATCGTTGCTGCCCGCGCCGGCAATGACCTTGACCCGGCCGTTCACCCGCTTGACACAGTATTCCACGGCGGCAATGTGCTCCCGGATGGTCAGGGTGGAACACTCTCCGGTGGTGCCGCAGACGCAGATGGCGTCCAGGCCCCGCTCGATCTGCTCGTCGATGATTTTTCCGAACTGATCGTAGTTGATGGCACCGCTGTGGTCAAAAGGGGTGATGATGGCGGAACAGGCTCCGGTAAAAACAGGCTCTCTCATAATTAGGGTTACCTCCTTGAAATGTAACCCTCCGCGCACAGAAGTTCGGCAAGAAGGACTGCGCCGCCCGCGGCGCCGCGAAGGGTATTGTGGGACAGGCAGACGAACTTATAGTCGTACTGCGTGTCGGGACGCAGACGGCCAATGCAGACCGCCATGCCGCCCTCGGTCATCCGGTCCAGCCGGGTCTGAGGACGGTCAGGCTCCTCAAAGTAGTGCAGGAACTGCTTGGGAGCGGAGGGCAGGGCCAGCTCCTGGGCACGGCCCTTGTAATTTGCCCAGATCTCTTTGATCTCCTCCATAGAGGGTTTGTTCTCAAAGCGTGCGAACACAGCGGCCATATGGCCGTTGGACGCGGGCACCCGCAGACACTGGGCGGTGATGGCGGGGGACTGGGCGTTGACGATGACCCCGTTCTCCACCTTGCCCCACAGCTTCAGGGGCTCCTGCTCGCTCTTCTCCTCCTCGCCGCCGATGTAGGGGATCACATTGTCCACCATCTCAGGCCAGGTGTCGAAGGTTTTGCCCGCGCCGGAAATAGCCTGATAGGTGCAGACCAGCACCTGGTTCAGGCCGAAGCCGCGCAGGGGGTGCAGGGCGGGAACATAGCTCTGGAGGGAGCAGTTGGACTTAACGGCAATGAACCCGCGCTCCACCCCCAGTCGCTTTCGCTGGGCCTCGATGACTTTGATATGCTCGGGATTGATCTCCGGCACCACCATGGGCACGTCGGGCGTCCAGCGGTGAGCGGAGTTGTTGGAGACCACGGGGCACTCGTGCTTGGCGTAAGCCTCCTCCAGAGCCTGAATCTCTTCCTTCTTCATATCCACGGCGGAAAAGACAAAATCCACCTGGGAGGCAATGGCCTCGATATCGGCCTGGGCGTTCATGACCACCATCTTTTTGGCCTCTTCGGGCATGGGATTCTCCAGAGCCCAGCGGGAGCCGATGGCTTCCTCATAGGTCTTGCCGGCGGAGCGGCTGCTGGCCGCAATGACAGTGAGCTGGAACCAGGGGTGATTCTCCAGCAGGGAAACAAAACGCTGGCCCACCATACCGGTGCCGCCGATGACGCCTACTTTGTATTTTTCCATGACCATACCTCCGTTGCTCAAAGTTTATTCCAACACCGGCCTGTCTCAGACCGGAAACTCATAGCGAAAAGAAAAAGAAAATCAGCAGTTTACAGAACTGCTGATTTTGTACTATAATGACAGGGACAGTGCGTCCCCGACCATACCAGACAAAAGCAGACAGCACTCCGCCGCGTGTGCGGCGACAGTCGAACGGATCTTATCCGGGCGACCAGGCAAACGCACCACCGGGAGCGTCCCTTCGGCGGCCTCCCCTTTCACGCGGTTCACCGGGCCCGGTACCCTCACCACGCTACTCTTGAAGAGCCGCGCCTCTATCCTGCAAATGTAATTTCGCTATTTAGTTTGCAAAATTGTACCACAAGTTCTGGCAAAGTGTCAACGAAAGCGAGATGGGATTTCCGCCAAATGAAAACGGGAAAGATGAAAAAAATTGTGCAGATTGCAGCCCTGGCCCTGGCCATTGCCCTTCCACTGAGCCAGGCGCCGGCCTCCGCCGCCTCGGTGGCGGTGGATCCCACCATTAAAGTGGGTATCTTTTACGGCTCCAACGCCCTGCCTGGCGCCAACCTGCTCAACGATGTGGGCAGCGGGTACCGGCTGGGCTATTATGACGACAACCGGGTGTTTCAGCAGCTGGCCGCCACCAGTGAGACCGCCATCTCGGTGGTCAAAACCCAGAATGTCTACTACGGCAAGGTGGGGACATGGAGCGGCTATTACGACACCATTACCTCCAATATCGCCGTGGGCTGCTGGCATTTGAAGCTGCCCGGCAGCTACAGCTCCTACGACGAGGCTGCCGCTGCGGCCTCCGCCTATTCCGGCGGCTTCGTGGCCTGGATCGACGGGACGTGGCAGGCAAGAGTGGGGGCCTACCTGGACAAGGAATCTGCCCAGGCCGCCCAGACCAGCCTTGGCCTTGGGGACGCCGAGGTGGTGGGCACCTCCAGCGCCGGGGTATCGGTGGTCAAGACGGGCGCCAGCCAGATCCTCTTTCAGTTTGACAGCGCCTCCAAGTGCCTGGGCATCAAGCCCGGCCTGGACGACAGCGTCAAGACCGAGACCATCTTCCGGGGCTGTACCTATTACGGCGGCTTCCAGTATCAGCGGGTGAGCGGCGGCAACCTGACGGTGAGCAACGTCATCGGCTTGGAGGACTATGTACAGGGAGTCATTGTCCGGGAGATGAGCTCCTCCTGGCCCACAGAGGCACTGAAAGCCCAGGCGGTGAGTGCCCGTACCTACGCTTACCGCAACTACACCGCCAGCAAGCACAAGAGCCAGGGCTTCGACATCTGCAACTCCACCTGCTGTCAGGTGTACTACGGTATGGACGAGGTGACGGCCAACAGCAGCAAGGCGGTGGAGGAGACTTATGGCGAATACGCCTGGTACAACGGCTCCCTCATTGAGGCGGTATACTCCTCTCACGACGGCGGCGCCACCGAGAGCGCCGTCAATGTGTGGGGGAGCAACGTGGCCTACCTCATCGGCAAGTACGACCCCTATGAAGCGTCGGTGGCCAGCAAGGTCCCCAACTACAACTGGACGGTGACCTACACCGCCCAGGAGCTCACCGACCTGCTCAATTCCAAGGGCTATACCAACTCGGGCATCGTGGACTTCAAGGTCACCAAGACCAGCCCCACCGGCAATGCCATTGAGATCACCTTCACCGACTCCTCCGGCAAGAGTTGGAGCAAGATCCGGGACGACTGCCGCACCTTCCTGGGGCTGCGGTCCATCCATTACACCGTGTCCAGCTCCGCCGGCAGCGGCTCGTCCGGCGGGGGAGGGAGCTACACGGTGAACGGAAATGGTACCCTCGGCAGCCTGGACGGGGCCTATGCCATCGACGGCAGCGGTTCCACCTCCAAGCTGAGCGGCGACGTGTACATCATTGACGGCAGCGGCCAGGTGACCCAGGCCGCGCCCTCCGGCGGCAGCGGCGGGGACAGCTCTGCTGTGTTCACCATCACCGGCTCCGGCTGGGGCCACAACGTGGGCATGAGCCAGTGGGGCGCTTATGCCATGGCCCAGCAGGGCTATACTTATCAGGATATCCTGACCTTCTACTATACTGGAATAGAGGTGCGCAAGCCATAAAGACGTCTGATTTTGACTTTTACCTGCCGGAGGAGCTGATCGCTCAGACTCCTCTGGAAAAGCGGGACTCCTCCCGGCTGCTGGTGCTGGACAAGCACACCGGCGAAACGAAGCATATGCACTTTTTCGATCTGCCTACCCTGCTGAGACCGGGAGACTGCCTGGTGCTCAACGACTCCAGGGTGCTGCCCGCCCGGCTCATCGGCCACCGGGAGCCCGGTGGGGGAGCGGTGGAGGTGCTGCTGCTCATCGACCGGGGCAATAAGACCTGGGAGTGCCTGGTGCGGCCCGGCCGTAAGATGCGTCCGGGTACGAAGGTGTCCTTCGGCGAGGGCCAGCTCACCGCCGAGGTCACCGAGGTGCTGGAGGGCGGCAACCGGCTGGTCCGCTTCGACTATGAGGGCATTTTCCTGGAAAAGCTGGAGCAGCTGGGCAAGATGCCTCTGCCTCCTTACATTAAGGCCGAGCTTAACGACCCGGAGCGGTATCAGACCGTCTACTCACGGGAGGTGGGCTCCGCCGCCGCCCCCACCGCCGGTCTCCACTTCACCAAGGAACTGCTCAAGCAGGTGGAGGACATGGGGGTGCGTCTGGCCTATGTGACCCTCCATGTGGGCCTGGGCACCTTCCGCCCGGTGAAGGAGGAGGATATCCTGGACCACGAGATGCACTCGGAGTACTGCATGATCTCCGCCGAGACCGCCGAGACCATCAACCGCACCAAGGCCGAGGGAGGCCGGGTGATCTGCGTGGGCACCACTTCCTGCCGCACCATTGAGAGCTGGGCGGCAGAGGACGGAACCCTGAAGGAGAGCGCCGGATGGACCAATATCTTCATCTATCCGGGCTACAAATTCAAGGTGCTGGACTGCCTCATCACCAACTTCCATCTGCCGGAATCCACCCTCATCATGCTGGTGTCCGCCCTGGCGGGCCGGGAGCACATCCTGGCCGCCTACAAGGAGGCGGTGGAGCAGAAATACCGCTTCTTCTCCTTCGGAGACGCCATGTTTATCTGCTGAAACAACCAAAAGGCCTGCCGTAGTAAAACGGCAGGCCTTTTTTACATCCTGCTCAGTACCTCCACGTTGCCTGCCAGACGGGGATCGGTAGGGGAGAGGGCAAGAGTTCCCGGTCATCCAAACGAGCCGCGACGTTATCGGCGGAGCCGGTGTCCAGCACCACCGGTTGAGTGATATCACAAAAATAATTATTTACCATAAAATATAGATTAAGTTATGACTATAAAAATATGGAATTTATGCGGAACTGTGATTTTGGAATGTGAAAATGGTCGAATTGTTTGTTTTTTGCTGCTTTTTGCGGACTCTGTCACAGCAATCTTTGGAAGGAAAGCAGTTTTATCTTGCCTTTTCGCACCTTTTTAGGGTACAATATTACACATATGATAGGCAAGGTATATGTTTTGTGACAGGAGGTGCAATGCGGTAAGAGTGATGAATTCCTATTGCCGGCACATTGGATCAAGAAATTGACTGTAATTTGTGCCGGAAATAGCCTTTTATAAAACTCAGAAGGAGGAATTAACGAAATGAAGAAACGATTGCTGGCAATATGTTTGGCTCTTTGCCTGATTGTGGGGTTGCTGCCCACGGCAGTGCTGGCCGCGCCTGAGGGAGGCGGAACAGGCCTTACAGCGGATGATCCCATGGTGGTGCCGGAGGAAGCGCTCACTATTTCGGGAACTGTTTTGAAAGGAATTTCACAAGAGTGGCTGAATACCAACAAACCCCAAGATGGGAGTACTCTTTATCTGAAATTAGAGGTATCCGACTCCATCACTGAACTTGGCGATGGTTATGGAGGTTTCTGTCTTCAAACCGGATACAACTTGCAGGTGGACTTTTCTACGGCAAATAACCTGAAAAAAATTAATAATCAGGCATTTATGTCTGCTACCGCGTTGAATGGCGTGTTGGATTTATCTCATACTAAGATCACCACAATTGGGAAGAGCGCCTTCAGCGGCTGCACTGGCCTGACCGGTGTGATCCTGCCCCAGACCCTCGAAGTACTGGGCACGAGTAACGGCAGTTCTGGTTCTGTGTTCAACGGTTGTACAGGCCTGGAGTTTGTACGTACCGCGGGCGGCAGTGAGACTGCCGATTTTGAGCTGCCCTCCGGGCTAACGGTAATCGGGAAGCATACGTTTAAAAGTGCATTCACCTCTTCAGCATCCATTGTAGGAAGCATTCCTGCCTCCGTTGATATTGTAGGAAGTGAGGCTTTCTATTCCTCTGCTTTTTCCCAGCTTACATTGGAGCGCGAGGTAAAGGATGGTAGCTTTACGGGCTATGCTCCAAATGCTTTTAAATATGGAAATAACGGACTGCTAATATATAAGAATGCTGAGGCAGCCACTCATGACAGCAGTTTTTCCAGCGGTTTTAACTATGCCAAGGAAGCTTTTCCGGTTACATTGCATTTTATTGACGCAGACGGAATTGAGATACGCACTGCCCAAAAGTTGTTTAATGTCTCTATCGCATATGAGCTGGATGTGGCTAGCGGGCGATGGAATAAAACCGCCGGATATGTATTGCCGGATGCCGGTTCTGCTGCTATACCAGGATATGACAACGGTTGGCAGATCGAAGGCAGCAGCAAGCTATTAACATCGACCTCTAATGTGGTAGGTACCATTAAAGATGATCTGAACGTCACGGTCACGGGAAGCACTGTGCTTTCTAAGCCCACCGTGGAATACATGGTAAATGGCAGTGTGGTTGAGGACGCCGGCTCTGGTGTGCCGGACCTTACCGTCACTGTGGACCAGGAGAACCCAGGCACTGTCGGCGTACAGGTTACCCATTCCCTGGCAACTGAGGAAGCCAAAGAAAGCGGTACCTATGTCTATTTCGAATACTGCTGGTGGGATGAGAAGGACGGCAGTGTGAACGGTCCCCGGAGTGAAACCGAACCTAAGCTCTTCTCCACGGCGACAAACTCCAGCAATTACAACAGAGTATTTACAGATAACAACGAGATCCCGATCCGCAATACCTCTGATATCCGGGCGGACGGAGATTACTATCTGGTAGAGATCTTCGGCTACTATGTTGAAAACAACGGGACGGCCAAGCGGTTTTATAAATCTGGGCATAACTTCATTGCCGGTGACAACGCAACCGACAGAAGTTATCTTATGAATGTAGATGTGGAGGATATCACCCCCATCACCATCACCCCCGCGGACATCACTATTTACACCGGCGGCGAGGGCTATACCGGTGTGGTGGACGGCGAAGGTCAAACGACAACAACTGCCAATGGTATGCCGGAGCCAGGATATTTTATCACCCTGCCCGATTGGATGAACGAGGAGTTGGGTGGCTATGCCAATGCAGAAAATCTGTCGGATAAGCTTGTGCTGACCTATGACGGTGGGAACGGCGACAAAAAAGAATGGAATCTTAGCCTATACGGCACAACTGCCCATAGTACGGATGTGGCAGGCGTCGAGGCCGCTCGCTACATCTACCGCATTGTGCCCGGCGAGGGGACTGGGAACATTCCTGTTCGCCTGAAGTTGACCGATCAGATCACAGATGAAATAATTACCAGCGATCAGTTTACGCCCAACAGCAATGAGCAGTACAAGGCGTATGATATGAGTATCTACACAGATGAAGTAACAGCTGACAAGGTCACTGCAAAGATTACGATCAACGGCCAAACATATACCTGTAAAGTTGAAGGAACAGAAGGCCAACTAGTGATCCGCGGCCTGACGAGCGAGAATATTACGACAGATATTGTCGCCGCGGAAAGCGGGTTGAACTCCTCCAATATTTCTGCCGTACTGCCGAAAGGCGGCGTTACCTACTACATCAACGGCAGCAATGTGGAGCTGTCCGATACCGACGGCGTAAAGCTGTTGGTGGATGAGGTCCTGGATGACGGTGTGCTGAAGGCATATATCCAGGAAAACATGACCGGGAAGATCCCTGCCGGAGACTATGTCTACAAGCAGCAGTACCTGGACCTGGTGGACACCAAGAACGGCAACGCATACCTGAGCCTGGGTGAAAATGAGAAGCTCAGCATTTACTGGCCGGTTCCCGACGACTTCGACACCAGCAAAGACTTCTACGTGGTGCATTTTGATGCGCTGGATCGTAATTATAATAATCTGGGCGATGAGCTTAGCAAGAACGGTCCGGATGTGCTGGATGCCGAGCTTGTAACAGTAAACGACAAGCAGTACATTCAGTTTGAGACTGGTTCCTTCTCTCCCTTTGTGCTTGTATATGAGCAAGAGATCATTAACTCCCACACCTACACCCTCCGCTACAACACCAATGGCGGCCAGCAGATCCAGTCGGAATCCAAGTCCCGCTCCTGGGTGAAGGCTTACGACGAGCTGCCGGTGCCTGTCCGGGAAGGCTACATCTTCAAGGGATGGTACCTGGACAGCGGCCTGACCAATCGCGTGGAGGAGGACGTCAAGGTGAACCGTTCCTCCGTAACGCTTTATGCCAAGTGGAGCCTGGACTCCGCGGATCCGGATAACAGCGGTGTTTCTGACTGGCTGGAGACCGAGGAGCACAGAGCCTATTTGCAGGGCTATGGAAACGGTAACTTTGGCCCCACCGACAAGATGACCCGCGCCGAGGTGGCCCAGATGTTCTACAATCTGCTGAAGGATCAGGATGTGCCGGTCACCGTCACCTTTACCGACGTGCCCGAGGATGCCTGGTACAGTGACGCAGTGTATACGCTGGCCTCTCTGGGCATCGTGGAGGGAATCGGAAACGGCAAGTTTGCCCCGGAGCGTACCATCACCCGTGCGGAGTTTACCGCCATCGCCATGCGGTTTACCAACGGCGCGCTGGAGGGAGAGAATATCTTCTCCGATGTAAGCGAGGATGAGTGGTTCTATGAGGAAGTGGTAGGCTCCATTCAGTACGGCTGGATCAACGGCTATACGGACGGGACCTTCCGGCCCTATAACAACATTGCCCGCTCCGAGGTGACGGCCATTACCAACCGGATGCTGGGCCGCTCCGCTGACGAGGCCTTCGTGGACAGTCATACGGACGAGCTTCGGCAGTTCCCCGATGTATCGAAGGATGTGTGGGGCTACTATGAGATCATGGAGGCCACCAACACCCACGATTATACCAAGGACACCGACGGTGAAACCTGGGCTGACCTTGGCTGAATAGCTTAAATCCATTGCGATAACAGAATAGTAGTCAAAGAACTCCCGCGGAGAATAAATCTCTGCGGGAGTTCTTTTAGTCTGTGTACCACATTGTGTGCCAAAACTACAAAGTATATATTGCGATTTTGGCGGTATAGTGCTATAATTTCCATATATATGAAGAATGGGAAGGTATTTCTTTTAGGGCCATTACGAGGAAAGCGTGATTTTGTGATAGGGGGTGATGGACTGCAAGAAGCGCTGGGATCCTATTGTACGAGAATGGGGTTTGATATGCTGTTGGAACAGTGGGACGCCCGGCGCAATCTGCCATTGACCCCTGCTCACATTTCCTACATCAGCAAGCAAAAAGTCTGGCGGCGGTGTGATAAGGGCCATACGTGGCAGGCATCCGTTGCCTCCCGCACCTCGGGAGGCAACGGATGCCCGGTGCGAAGCGGAAAAAATGATCTGGGCAGCCATTCCCCCACCTGGCCGCCCAGTGGCATACAGAGAAAAACGGATCTCTGACGCCCCGGCAGGTTCTGCCCGGCAGCCACCGGATGGTGTGGTGGTGGTGTGAGCGGGGGCACGAATGGCAGGCCCAGGTCAAATACAGGGTGGAGGGCTGTGGTTGTCCGGTGTGCGCCAATCGGGAAATTCACCCCGATGAGAACGACTTTGCCACCTTATTCCCGCGCTAAATTCATCAGCTATGAGAAGATCATGCAAATTGGATTTGATGTCTGCCGGTATTACGCCAATTATTGGTCCGTTTATGGGCTACATGGAGATATCGATCATTTGCATCTCCATTTTGCGGTCAACACGGTCTCCTACTAAAGATGGGAAGATGTACGCTGAGGGGATTCCGACTGGCATTGCCTGAGAGGGAATATTCAAGGGTTGATGCCCAGTGGTATGTGGACCTCAGGGTTTTAGGTAAAATAAACTGTAATATTTAAGAATAAAAGGATTGAATTACCGGTTCTGAAGTGGTAAAATAGTTAAAAATCATAATATGAAAAGTTAATATTTTGTGCAATATATATGAGAGCAAGCTTTTCCCGTAAAAACTAGCAAAAAAATTTGGAACACCACAACAAATAAACTGGGGGCGATAATTCTCTTATTTGGTACAGTATTCACAAATTAGGAAAGGAGAATGGAAATGAGTAGTACACGAAGGAAGCTATGGAAACAAATGGGGAGCATCTTGCTGACGCTGGTCATGCTCCTTGGTCTGCTGCCAGTTTCAGTGATGGCAGCTGGAGCAACCATAGGAATCTATCATAGTTTGTATGAATATAATCCGCAGACTCAGGAATATGTTGCACCATCTTCTTCATATCAGGAGTGTAAGGCTCTATCAAGTGCAATAAGTGCCTATATTGGGTCTGCTAAAGAATCTTGCGATGAGACTACTTACCAGATCAAGATTCCTTCTGCAAAAAAAGAAACGCCTGATGTGACCAAGGATGAAACCGGCAGGCCTCAGATGACATACACCTATCAGGGTACGACGTATACATGGATATGTCTCGGCTACATTACAAAGCGCTTCGATGAGTCAAGTAATATGTCTTGGCATATGTGGACAGAGGAGGAGTTGCGAAACGGATACGGGCAAACAGTAACATTGGGTGAATCCACCACTCCGTCTGTTACTTACATTTGGGCGTCACCTGATAGACTTGAGGAAAATGCACCGTCAGAATATGAGAAGATCACCTATACATTTGATTTCTTTAAGCCGGTGCGCGAGGATAAGGCTGTTACGATCCAACCCTCTGAGAATGATAAGATCAACATTCCAAAAAGCGTTGACTGGGAGAATTCGGAGATTAAGCTTTGGGGTACGTCCAAGAGCATTTATTCTATCTCCTCTTATTTCCAAGAGGCCATTTATAATGGAGAAATGACGGATTTGACCAACCGACTTACGGATGGAACGATCAGTATCACCTGGCCAAAGGGCTATTATTTTGGAAATATACAGGATCATCTTATTGAAGCCCTTGAACGGGACGGAGAAGAATTCAATTATCTATACATATCTGTTACTAATGGGTTGTACGAATGGTATGGACAGGTAAACAGTTGGTGGGACTATATTTCCGATAGTGGAACTGCGGAAATGACGTACTACGGCGATGGGTTCGACGAAGATACGACATTTTATTCGAATATCTCTGATGAAATTCAGAAATATTTAGCGCAACCCGGCTATGTACTTCTGAACGTTTATGGAGACCACATACTAACGGAAAGTTCCGGCTGGTCAGAAAATGAGTTCAATGAAGTAAGCAGGGATAACATCACCTTTTCCGGAGATCTCTAGGAAGACGAGCATATTCTTAAGAAGGATGACCCATGGACGATTACTATTCCTGCCCCTACAGCAACATCCACAGGCGAAAATGGTGAGGTGTACCTGGATTACACCGATGGAACCATTCGCTGGCAATGTGTCGGAGTACAATATGAGAAAGCTGGCCAGGTAATCAATATAAATCATACGGATTGGAGAACCCAGCCCCAAATCACTTTTAATAATACGGATGAAATGGGAAGGTATCCTTTTATTCTCTACATTTGGGAAGAAGTAAACTGGAATGAGCCTCCTACAATGTATGATGTGGAGTATGAGTTCCAGCTGCCGGACGAATTATCAACAGTCTCGGGCCGAAGAGTTTTTCCTATAAAACATTACGACGATAACTGGGGAAGCTATGATGCGTGGGATTTGCTCGATGGCGATAACGACTTTCAAGCAGATGAATTGCAGAGGATGCAAAATGAAATCAAGGCATCGGATGTCACAGTTCGGGAAGGTACCACGCTGGTTATTCTAGCAAACGCACCGGATAATCACAGCGGCTATCAAGATTTCCGCGACTTCCTGGCATTCAACAATAATGAACAAATTTACTATGAGTTTGCTGGCTGGGAGGATGAGACGGGAGTTGTCCACCAGATCGGAGAATCGGTAAAGGTAGACGAGTTGAGTGATGATACAGACACCACCATTACGCTCAAAGCAAAATGGACGAAAATTGAATCAATCAGTGAGGAGATGTATCAAGAAGCGGCCGATACATTGCGCCTTCAGGTATTAGGTTCGGACAGCAGCTTTGCTTCTCCTGTCTTGGTTACCCAGTGGACGGATACGAATCCAAATGAAGGGGCAAACAATAAGCTGACCGGCAATCCTGTGATTTTGAATGAGGATGACACCCTTTACTATAAGATGTCTGCCAAGCTAAATAGCGGTCTTTTTGGTTCGTCAGATTCTCAACATATCACAAAAGGAGACTGTGTAGAGCTTACCTTCTCCCTGGATGTGGATCCGAATCTGGAATTTGCCGACAGCTCCCAGATGACGATCACCTATAACAACCCCAATCTGGAGCTGGTAAGCACCAATTTCGGCAGTGTTTCTGGGCCAGACGCAGACAATAATTACGTGGTCACTGTCCATGAGGGCTCTTTGCCCACAAACACTGATGGCGGATTGCATCTGACGTTTACCGTAAAGATAATCAACCAGTCAGAGACTCAGTTTAATCAGCAGGCAGGCGACCCGATGGAGTTTTCCGGCTTTGCATTCAAACTGAAAGACGGAGTTAAAACGGATGGTCTGGTTATTGAGTCGACGGCCAATGTGACTGGTCACATGGATCTTGATAAGATCAGTAACGCGGGTTATCATCACCGTTTCCGTTATTATCACGTTAGAAGTTTTCTTCAGGGTGATGAGGCACAAGCACTCTTTGGTGGAGCAACAGACCCCACCGCTTTTGTCCATGCGATGCAGTTTATAGACAGAAAATTGGCAAACTACGATCTGAGCCAAGATAAGATGTCTCCCGTGAAGGCAAATACAGTCACAGCTTTTGGCTCAGCTTTAATTATCACGCCTGCCGACATCACCATCTACATGGGCGGCGACGGAGGATACGATGCCGTGGTAGGCACGGATGGCGAGATTGCGTCTTCCACCAATTCTCTGCCTCACCCTCTCTTTACCATTGATGCACCCGATGGCGTTAATCCCGAAGGCCTGACCTTTACCAACGGCAAGACGGGAGAAGAAGAAAAAACCTGGAAGCTGGTCTGTGCCAATCCGGATAGCACCGGCACAAAATATTATTATTTCCAAGAGGGAGATGGACAGGACAAGGTCCGTGTCACCTACACCGATGGGAATGGCACAGAACATATCAGCGATGCGTTTGATCCTTCTACAGTTCATGATGTATACACTACCTATACCATCGCCCTCTATCCTGGTGACAACGATATAAACACCATTACCGCAAAGGATAAAACGAACAGAGTATATTTAATTTCTGCCAATACCGGCACCCTGACCGTCCGCGCGGTGGAGGACAGCGATCCCACCAGCGCCGTCCAAAATGATGCGCCTAAAAAAGCTGTTGCAGCTGGATCTGCTGTGGCTGTGGAGCCGGAAGGCGGCACCACCTATACCCTGAATAACACCGGTGTGCCTCTGCCTGAAATTGCCAGCGATTCCAATCCCGATGGGTCCAGACCCTCTCTGTTGTTCGATAGCATCATTGAGGATGAAGGCTCTACCGCCCGCACCGACGCTTTGGAGGACAAGGTGGATGAAAAGCTGGGTGAGGTTGGCAGCAACACCACCCGCCACTATGAGATCAAGTATCTGGACCTGGTGGACGCTAACAACGGCAACGCCTGGATTACCTCCAGCGCAGGCACCGATATCTACTGGGGCTATCCTGAAGGGACCGATAAGAACACCACCTTCTATGTGCTGCACTTTGAGGACCTCCACCGCGATGGCAACAATTCCGGTTATGATGTAAGCGATATCGAGTCCTGCACGGTAACGCAGTTGACTGCCAAAGATGATGCCCTTGAACAAACTGATTACGGCATCAAGTTCCACGTGGATGAAGGCGGCTTCTCGCCCTTCGCCCTGGTTTGGGAGACCACATCCAGCGGCGGCGGTACGACCACCCGCTACACCATCACAGCTGAGGCAGGCGACGGCGGCTCCATCAGCCCCTCCGGGCGGGTGAGCGTGACCGCCGGAGCGGACCGGACCTTCACCATCACTGCCGACGACGGCTATGAGATCGCCGATGTCATCGTGGATGACAAGAGCGTGGGCGCCGTCAGCTCTTATACCTTCGAGAATGTTCGTGCGAACCACTCTATCGAGGTCGTTTTCGAGGAGGAGTCCGGCGTGACCGACCCGGATGACACCGGTGTGTCCGGTTGGCTGAACACGGACGACCATGCTGCTTATCTCGAAGGATATCCCAATGACTTGTTCGGAGCCAACGACAACATGACCCGAGCGGAAGTGGCGCAGATGTTCTACAACCTGCTCCTGGATAAGGACGTGGACATCACGGTCACCTTTGATGATGTTGCCGCCGATGCGTGGTATGCTGATGCGGTGAATACTCTGGCCTCCCTGGGTATGATCGAGGGCGTAGGAAACAATCTGTTTGAGCCGGAGCGCTCTATTACCCGCGCCGAGTTCACCACCATTGCCATGCGCTTTACCAAGGGCACACTGGAAGGCGAGAACATTTTCCCGGATGTGAACCCGGACGACTGGTTCTATGACTATGTGGTGGGCTCCATTCAGTATGGTTGGATCAAAGGCTTGCCTGACGGCACGTTCGGTCCCAACAACACCATCACCCGCGCGGAGGTGACCACGATTGTCAACCGTATGCTGGACCGTAGTGCGGATGAGGACTATGTGGACAGCCATACCGCAAGCCTGCGCCAGTTTACCGATCTTGCAGATACCCACTGGGCCTACTATGACATCATGGAGGCCACCAACACCCACGATTATACCAAGGACACCGACGGTGAAACCTGGTCTGACCTTGGCTGAGTACTTAAAGCTGCTGCATGAGCTTAGTGGCAGAAAGAGAGATCCCGCAGAGGTTGACACCTCTGCGGGATCTTTTTTGGTTCAGCGCTTTGCTCACATTCGGCTCAGAATTTCCACGTTGCCTGCCAGACGGGGATCGGTAGGGGAGAGGACCAGGGCCTTTTGGGCCTCCTCCAGGGCCGGACCGATGCGGCCGGTGCGGAAATAGGCCTGACAGCGCAGGTCGTGGGGGAGCGGCCCCCAGGACTCGGCTTCACAGATGTAGGTATCGGGCCGGACGGTGATGGCCAAAGCGACATCGGTAAAATACAGCACCCCGTCCCAGTTCTCCTGCTGGTAGCAAAGGGTGGCCAGATCCATCCAGGGCTCCCGCAAATGGGGGGCCTCAGCGGCGGCACGGAAAAACCAACTTCTTGCTTGGGCGGGGTCCCCTTTCTGTATGTAGGACTTGGCAATGTACCGCATGGAGGCCGCCCGCTCATCTTTCCAGGTGGCGGTGGGCATGGACAGGTGCCGCTTGAGGGTGGCAATGCAGTCGTCCCACCGGCTATGGAAAAAGTACTCCCGGCCCAGGTAGTGGGCGTTGCGGTCGTCTTCCGGTTCCTCCCGCACTGACAGCTCCAGCAGAGGGAGATACTGGCCCCGGGACTTGGCGGGGTCCGGATGGTGGTCCAGCTGCACCCCCAGCGCTGTTACCATGGTGCCGGGCTGGCCGGGTCCTACCCACCGCAGGATCTCGTGAACCGGGTGGACCCACCGGTAACCGTGGCGGCGGTGGATCTTCTCGTACCAGAACACCACACCCTCGGCTCCATCGGGCCGGAAGGACCAGGTGTAGCGGTACCGGGCCTGACCTGTGCCGGGCGTCCAAGCCGACTCCAGAGCAGCCCGCCAGCCGGGATGGAACACCTCGTCCAGGTCGGTACATACGCAGATATCGGCGTCCTCATCCACCAGTTCCAGAGAGCGGTTACGGGCAGTGTCGAACCGCCAGGGAGAAATGGTCTCCACGGTGACAGCGGCTCCTCGGGCCTTCAGACGGGCCACGGTGTCGTCGGTGGAGCCGGTGTCCAGCACCACCACCTGATCGGCCTCCGACATGGAGTCCATCCAACGGTCCACAAACTGGGCCTCATTCTTGCAGATGGCGTAGACTACAATTTTCATAAGTGCCTTCTCCTTTCACAGAAGGAGAGGGGGGCAGACTGCCCCCCTCCCGCAGGATCAGGTTTCCATCAGACCGGCGGCCTTCAGATTCTGGATAATCTGGTTGATGGCGTTGATAGCGTCGGTCAGGCTGGCACTGGTTTGCAGGGTGGTGACCGTGGCGGCGGCGTTGGTCTCACCGGCAGGGCCGGTAGGCCCGGTGGGGCCAGTAGGACCAGTAGCGCCAGCAGTGCCCGCGGTGCCGGCAGGGCCGGTGGGTCCAGTAGGGCCGGTAGCACCGGCGGCGCCGGAACCGGCAGGCCCGGTAGGCCCGGCAGGGCCGGTGGGTCCGGTAGGTCCGGTTGCACCGTCGGCGCCTGCGGCACCAGTAGGACCAGTGGGTCCGGTAGGTCCAGTTGCACCGGCAGTACCCGCGGTACCGGCAGGTCCGGTGGGGCCAGTAGGACCGGTAGCGCCATCGGGGCCGGGGATACCCTGAGGTCCGGTAGGACCGGTAGTGCCGTCAGGTCCGGGAATACCCTGAGGGCCAGTGGGTCCGGTCACACCTGCCGCGCCGGTGGGTCCGGTGGGTCCGGGGGTGGCAGGTCCGGTAGGTCCGGTGGGCCCGGTGGGTCCAGTAGGGCCGGTAGCACCGGTTGCGCCGGAACCGGCAGGCCCGGTGGGCCCGGTAGCACCAGTGGGACCGATAGCCCCGGTAGGTCCGGTGGGACCAGGCACGGGGCAGGGAGGGGGACAGGGCGGCGGGCAGCAGCCTGGCGGACAGCAGCAGGCCCCACCTTCCTGTTTCCGTTTCCACTCCCGATCAGAGGGAAGATAGTGGTTCATATTGTACTCCTTTATCCGCTTGGCTTGTGGCTGTGCCACATGACAGCCTATGCGTTTGCCTGACGGGAGGTGCGCCGCTGGAACGCCCAGCAAAAAGTAGGAAAAGGGGTTGACAAGACTAACTGTAACTGGTATAGTTACAGTATAGAAATGAAACAAATAAAGTTACAGTTAGGAGCATATGATACAGCCAGGCGATTGCCTGCTATTCGGAACAGAAAGGACGATGGATATGACTCCCATTACCATTACCAAAGCCAATTTTGAAGAAGTAGTGCTTCATTCCGACAAGCCGGTGCTGGTGGACTTCTGGGCCCCCTGGTGCGGCTACTGCCGCCGGATCAGCCCGGTGCTGGATCAGATCGCCCAGCAGTTTGACGGCCAGCTGGTGGTAGGCAAGATCAACATTGACGAGGAGCCGGAGCTGGAGGAGCAGTTTGAGGTGGAGGTCATTCCCACCCTGTTCCTCTTCAAGAACGGGGAGACGGGGGAGCCCATTGTGAACCCCGGTTCCAAGGCTCAGATCATCGACTGGATGGGACTGTAAAAGGAGGCGGACGGCATGGCGCAGTATGAAATCCTCGTCGTAGGGGGCGGCCCCGCCGGTTATACGGCGGCCCTGTATGCCGCCCGCAGCGGCCGCAAGACAGCGGTGGTGGAGAAGCTGTCCCCCGGCGGCCAGATGGCCACCACCTCTGTGATCGACAACTACCCAGGCTTCCCCGACGGGGTGGACGGCTTCGAGCTGGGGGAGAAGATGGAGCAGCAGGCCCGGAAGTATGGGGCGGAAACCGTATATGCCGAGGTCACCGGGGCCGACTTAACCGCTGTTCCCAAGGTGCTCCACACCAGCGAGGGGGACCTGACCGCCGACGCGGTGATCCTGGCCACCGGAGCCTACCCCCGGGAGCTGGGCCTCCCCGGCGAGAGCGAGATGCGGGGGAGAGGGATTGCCTACTGCGCCGCCTGCGACGGCATGATGTACCGGGGCAAGGTGGTGGCGGTAAACGGCGGCGGCAACACCGCTGTGGAGGACGCCCTCTACCTGTCCAAGCTGTGCAAGAAGGTCTATCTCATCCACCGGCGGGACAGCCTGCGGGCTTCGGCGGTGTACCACAAGGCCCTGGAGGAGGCCGGGGTGGAAATCCTCTGGAACACCCGTGTGACAGACCTGCGCAAGGAAAAACGCCTGACAGGTATCGAGCTGGAAAATGTGGTCACCGGCGAGAAAAGCGAGCTGGCCTGCGACGGCCTCTTTGTGGCGGTGGGCCGGGTGCCCGATACCGCCCTCTTTGCCGGACAGGTGGAGACCGATCAGGCGGGTTATCTGGTGGCAGACGAGAGCTGCCGCACCAGCGTGCCCGGTGTGTTTGCCGCCGGAGACGTGCGTACCAAGGCTCTGCGGCAGGTCATCACCGCCGCCGCCGACGGCGCCAACGCCGCCCACTGGGCGGAGGACTATCTGCTGAAACGCGTGTAAAGGAGAATCCCATTCCATGAACGGCCTGTTCTGTGTGGCGGTCCACGCCCTGATCTATCTGGATAAGCGGGGATGTCTGCTCTCCAGCGAAGAGCTGGCGGCCAACATCTGCACCAACCCGGCCCGGGTCCGCAAGGTGATGGCCAAGCTGAAAAAGGTGGGGCTGGTGACCACCCGCACCGGCACCGATGGCGGCTATCAGCTGGTGGCTGATCCGGAGAAGGTGACCCTGGACACGGTGGCCGACGCCCTGGAGGTGCGGTTCGTGGAGCCCGCCTGGCACAGCGGCGGAGGCGTGGACTGCGGCTGTATGGTGGCCTCCGGCATGGCCGGGGTGATGGACCACCTGTTTGACGATCTGGACCGGCGCTGCAAGGCGCGGCTGGCCCAGCTCCGCCTCTCCGACCTGGAGGGGCAGCTGGAATCCATACAAAAAGGAGAACCCCTATGAATTTGCAGCTTGAGACCGGCGTACCGGTGCTCACCGTCTTTATCCAGGGCCTGCTCAGCTTCTTTTCGCCCTGCGTACTCCCGCTGGTGCCTCTGTATGTGGGTTATTTGGCGGGAGGAGCCCGGACGGTGGACGAGAAAGGCAATATCCGCTATCCCCGTGGCAAGGTGCTGATCAACACCCTGTTCTTTGTGGTGGGTGTCAGCTTCGCCTTCTTTGTGCTGGGGCTGGGCTTTACCGCCGCAGGCCGCTTCTTCAGCGGCAATCAGACCCTCTTTGCCCGCATCAGCGGCATCATTATGATCCTCTTCGGTGTCTATCAGTTCGGCTTCTTCGGCAAGGCCGCCGCGCTGGAGACCGAGCACCGGCTGCCCTTCCGACTGGACAAGTGGGCCATGAACCCCCTGGTGGCCCTGGTGCTGGGCTTCACCTTCAGCTTTGCCTGGACTCCCTGCGTGGGCCCCACTCTAGGCAGCGTGCTGCTGATGGCCTCCTCCGCCGCAAGCGCCGGCAAGGGCTTTTTGCTCATCGCCGTTTACACCGCCGGCTTTGTCATCCCCTTCCTGGCGGTGGGTATTTTCACCGGCACGGTGCTCAACTTCTTCAAGACCCATCAGAAGGTGGTCAAGTATACCGGCAAGGTGGGGGCGGCCCTGCTCATCCTCATGGGTATTATGACTTTCACCGGCTTTATGAACGGCATCACCGGCTATTTGTCCGGCATTGGGGGCGGGACAGGTGTAACCGAGACGCCCACCCAGAGCGAAAGCGTCTCTCCCACGCCGGAGAGCACCGTCAGCCAGGAACCTGCGGAGAGCGCCTCTCCGGAGCCCTCCGCCGAGCCTACTCCCAAGCCAGAGATTGCCGCCCCCGACTTTACCCTCACCGATCAGTACGGCAACACCCATACCCTGTCCGACTACCAGGGCAAGACGGTGTTCCTCAACTTCTGGGCCACCTGGTGCGGCCCCTGCAAGAGCGAAATGCCCGACATCCAGAAGCTGTATGAGAGTTATGGAGAAAACAGCGAGGATCTGGTGGTGCTGGCGGTGGCCAATCCCGGCGGACAGGACGTGTCTCAGGAGGAGATTGAGCAGTTCCTGGAGGACAACGGTTACACCTTCCCGGTGCTCATGGATACCACCGGTATGACTCTGGCCTATTACGGCATTTCCGCCTTTCCCACCACCTTTATGATTGACGTCAACGGCAACGTGTACGGCTATGTGCCGGGAGCCATGACGGCGTCCATCATGGAGTCGGTGGTGCAGCAGACCATGGACAGCGTACAGTAAACAGGGAAGAGCGGCGCTATGCGCCGCTCTTTCTGGTTTTGAGGCGTTGTCATTTCCTCCGCTTTCTGGTATGATAGTAACACTTGCAAAATAAAGGGGTTTTATTGTGTTTGAAGTGATCAAAACCGAGGGAAAGGCCCGCCGGGGCGTCTTTACCTGCGCCCACGGCACGGTACAGACGCCGGTTTTTATGAATGTAGGCACCCAGGGCGCCATCAAGGGGGCTCTGTCTGCCTTTGACCTGAAGGACATCGGCTGCCAGGTGGAGCTGTCCAACACCTATCACCTCCACCTGCGTCCCGGTGACCAGGTGGTGCGCCAGATGGGTGGCCTCCACAAATTCATGCGGTGGGACGGGCCCATCCTCACCGACTCCGGCGGATTCCAGGTATTCTCTCTGTCCGGTCTGCGAAAGATCAAGGAGGAGGGAGTCACCTTCGCCTCCCACATCGACGGCCGCCGCATTTTCATGGGCCCTGAGGAGTCCATGCAGATCCAGTCCAACCTGGGCAGCGACATTGCCATGGCCTTTGACGAGTGCGTGGAGAACCCGGCCACCTATGAGTACGCCAAGGCCTCCTGTGAGCGCACCCTGCGCTGGCTCCGGCGGTGCAAGGTAGAGCATGACCGGCTCAATGCGCTGCCCGACACGGTGAATCCCCATCAGATGCTCTTCGGCATCAACCAGGGCGCCACCTTCCCCGATCTGCGGGTGTGGCACATGAAAGAGACCGCCAAGATCGACTGCGAGGGTTATGCCATCGGCGGCCTGGCGGTGGGGGAGCCCACCCAGGTGATGTACGACATCATTGACGCGGTGGAGCCCCATATGCCGGCGGACAAGCCCCGGTATCTCATGGGCGTGGGCACCCCCTCCAACATCATTGAGGGTGTGGCCCGGGGCGTGGACTTCTTTGACTGCGTCATGCCCGCCCGCAATGCCCGCCACGCCAAACTGTTCACCTGGTCGGGGGCCATGAACATCCGCAACGAGAAGTACAAGACCGATGAGCGGCCCATCGATCCCGACTGCGACTGTCCGGTGTGCCGCAATTTCTCCCGGGCCTACCTGCGCCACCTCTTTGTGGCGGAGGAGATGCTGGCCATGCGCCTGGCCGTTATGCATAACCTGTATTTCTATAATAAACTGGCTCAGCGCATCCGGGATGCCCTGGATGCCGGTCAATTCGCGGCCTTCCGGGCGGAATATTCCGAGAAGTTGGCCGGACGAATCTAAAACAAATTGTGAATCATGGCGAAAAACACTTGTCAAAACTTGCAAATCGTTTTATAATGTTCCACTGATGACGCATGGCGTCAAAGTTGAAATCGGAGGGGATTGTATTGACAGCACAGATCACCAACGCGATGTTGTCCAGCACCGGCACTGATGCTGGTGGGGCAGGTAGTATGTTGAGCATGATTATCCCGCTGGTACTGCTCATCGCGGTGTTTTATTTCCTGCTGATCCGTCCTGAGAACAAGAAGAAGAAGGCCGCTGCCAAGATGCGTTCCGAGCTGTCCGTGGGTGACCAGATCACCACCATTGGCGGCATCGTAGGTACCATCTGCGCGGTGAAGGAGAACACCATCGTGATCGAGACCAGCTCTGATCGCGTGCGCATGGAGTTCACCAAGTGGGCTGTGTCCACCCGCGGCACTCAGACTACTGAGGAAGGCCCCGGCGAGACCAAGGACGCCAAGGACAAGAAGTAATAAGAAACGCCCTCCCGGCATAGGTTTCATCAGGAACCTGTGGTAAGGGAGGGTGTTTTTATGGGTAAAAAGGAGGAGGACCAGGGCGCCAAGCTGCTGCGCTGCGCTTTGGGTATCCTGCTGGGCGGGCTGCTGGCCCTGGGCGTGTGTATGCTGTTCCTGCTGGGAGCGTCGGTGGCCATCTCCGGCGGTCTGCTGGACATGGACCTGACGTATCAGATCACCATCGTGGGGTGTGTGCTGGGCGGTTTCTGCGGCGCCCTGCTGGCGGTGAGCCGCTGCGGCGGGGGATTGGCCGCCGGACTGCTCACCGGAGGGGTGCTCTTTCTGCTGGTGCTCACCCTGGGAGCCCTGTGCTTCCGGGATGTATCCCTGGAATCTGGGGGCATCGGCCTGCTGTGCGGGTCCCTGTGCGGCGGGGCCGCTGCCGGTCTGCTGGGGAGCGGCAATCGAGGGAGCAAGCGGAAAAAACGCAGAAAGCGTTGAAATTGGAAAGACCCTATGGTATAATGACCTAAAGTCTCTATTTGGGAGGGAAATCAGAATGAAGCATATCAAGACGCTCAACGGCGCTACTCTGAAGAAGAGCGCCGCCCACGGCGGCTGCGGCGAGTGCCAGACCTCCTGCCAGTCCGCCTGTAAGACCTCTTGCACCGTGGCCAACCAGAAGTGCGAGAACCGGTAACAAACAACAGGGCAAGGGTGGGCGTGTAGGCCCACCCTTTTCCATGCCCTGAGGAAGGAACAAAAATTTATGGTACATACCTTTCAGTGTCTCGGCGTACGCATCGCCGTTGACGTGAACAGCGGCGCCGTCCATGTGCTGGACGAGCTGACCCACGACCTGCTCACCGCTCTGGCGGAGCGGGAGGAGAACGGGGAGAGCCTGGATGGGGCCCTGCCCGAGGCTTTGGCCGCTGCCCTGCCTCAATATGATCCCGCCGCCCTGGCCGAGGCCTGGGAGGAGCTGCGGGAGCTGAAAAAGGAGGGCCTGCTCTTCGAGGCCGACGACTACATCGATCGGGACAAGGCCGCCTCCATGCAGCAGCAGGCCCTGGTGAAGGCCCTGTGCCTCCACGTCTCCCACGACTGCAACCTGCGGTGCAAGTACTGCTTCGCCTCCACCGGCGACTTCGGCACCGGCAAGCGCATGACCATGGACATCGAAACCGCCAAAAAGGCCATCGATTTCGTCATTGCCAAGTCGGGCAACCGCCGCAACATTGAGGTGGACTTCTTCGGCGGCGAGCCCCTCATGGCCATGGATACCGTGAAGGCCACCGTGGAATATGCCCGCTCCATCGAGCAGGAGCATGGCAAGTGCTTCCGCTTTACCATTACCACCAACGGCGTGCTGCTGGACGACGAGAACATCGAGTACATCAACCGTGAGATGTCCAACGCGGTGCTGTCCCTGGACGGCCGCAAGGAGGTCAACGATGATCTGCGGCCCACCATCAACGGCAAGGGCTCCTATGATGTCATCGTGCCCAAGTTCAAGAAGCTCATCGCCGGACGGGGCACCAAGGATTACTATCTGCGGGGCACCTTCACCCGCTTCCACAAGGACTTCGCCGAGGACGTGAAGGAGCTGGCCGCCATCGGCAAGAACGTGTCCGTGGAGCCGGTGGTAGGGAAGGAGACCGACCCCTACGCCATTCAGGAGTCCGATCTGCCTGAGCTGAAGGCGGAGTATGAGAAGCTGGCTGAGTATCTGAAGGACCACCGGGAGACCAACTTCTTCCACTTCAACGTGGACCTTCAGCAGGGCCCCTGCGTCATCAAGCGGCTGCGGGGCTGCGGCGCCGGCTGCGAGTATGTGGCCATCACCCCCGACGGCGACATCTACCCCTGTCATCAGTTCGTGGGCAACGAGGACTACAAGCTGGGCAGCGTGAAGGACGGCACTTTCGACAACAGCCTGTCCAGCCGGTTTGCCGGTCTTAACGTCTACACCCGGGAGGAGTGCGCCCACTGCTGGGCCCGGTTCTATTGCTCCGGCGGCTGCTCTGCCTCCAACCTGCTTGTCGGCGGCGACATAAAGCACCCCCACAAGGTGGGCTGTGAACTGGAGCGCAAGCGTCTGGAGTGCGCCATCGCCCTCAAGGCCATCGATGCCGGTATGGCCGATTAAGGGGTATACAAAACGTAATTATACTATCTGTAATCGATGTAATCAGCGCAGAAAGCCCTGCTGTTCGAGGCGGAAACCCTTGAGCAACAGGGCTTTTCTCTGTTTTACCGGGATGAGTGCCAATTGAGAGCAACCCCTGGCCGATAGACCGTTCCGCACAGGGGAGGGGCTGACAAAACGAGGCGACAAGGGATTTTACTTGTCGTAAAAAAAGCTCATTTTCCTAGAAAAATCAGGGGGAGAGGGGACCGCTGTCGGGCTCTGCCGTGCTGACTGATACGCTGGTAGACATAATATACTTTACATAAGTATTCGGCATAATCGACAAAAATGACTTTTTTTCTTGCCGCACCTTGCACGATGCTCCGTGTTAAGCTATGATTATACCAAGAAATAAACAGGCAGGTCTGATTTACCAGTCTGGCGCATAGGCTTCTGTTGGGAGGTGAAGCCTTTGCGCAGGACCATTGTGGCCGCCTGGAATGTGCCCAGGGACGGGATCGTCCCGGCACTGATCATCCTGTCGGCCTGCTTTTTGGCCGGTGGGCTGACAGGCTGTCTGTTGGCCGCCCAGGTGGGCGGCGCTGGTGAAGCCAGCCTGAATCAGTATCTGGAGGCCTTTCTGCTGGCCGCACAGGAGGGCGCCGTAGATGTTCCCGCGCTGTGGGCTCAGATTTGGGACACGCTGCGCTGGCCCCTCTTTGCCCTGCTGCTGGGATTCACTGCGCTGGGTGTGCTGGGCCTGCCGGTGCTCTTCGCCCTGCGGGGATTTTTGCTGGCCTTTTCCATCGCCTCCTTTGTGCGGGCCTTCGGCGGCGCCGGCTGGCTGCTGGCCAGCCTGGTGTTTGGCGTCGGCGGGGTTCTGTCTCTACCTGCTCTCTTCGTGCTGGGGGTACAGAGTATCCTGTCCGCCCGCGCCCTGTCCGCCCGGGTCCGGGGAGAGGGAAAGGGCAGGGTTCTGTGGGGCCGGGACTGTCTGGTCCGATGTGCGCTGTGTCTCGGCGCTGTTTGTGTGTGTATTCTGCTGGAGCGGACTGTGGTGCCCGCTCTGCTTTCCGGCGCGGCAGGCGCTCTTTTGAACCGATAGAGAGAAACGGGAAGGTGTTGGATGGATGGAATATCTCAGTGGATACGAACGATTTCTGACCGAAGAAAAAAAGGCGTCCCCCAATACGCTGAGTTCCTATCTGCGTGATGTGCGCCAATACCTGGACTGGCTGGGGGAGAAGGGGATCTCTCCCACCCAGGCAGTCCACGCCGATGTGGAGGCCTATACCCGCAGCATGACTGCCCGGGGCAAGTCTGCCGCCACCGTGACCCGGAGCCAGGCCTCTCTCAAGTCCTTCTATTCCTGGATGATGGAGATCGGCCAGATCAGCGAAAACCCCGCCCGGGGTCTGTCCCAGACCAAGGTGGAGCGCAAGCTGCCCCACATCCTTACCTCCCGGGAAGTAGAGCTCTTTCTGGAGCAGCCGGACCCCACCGATGCCAAGGGCTGCCGGGACAAGGCCATGCTGGAGCTGCTCTACGCCACCGGCATCCGGGTCAGTGAGCTCATCGGCCTGAATCTGGACAACATCAACCTGTCTGCCGGGTTCATCCGGTGCGCCAACCGGGGGAAGGAGCGCATCATCCCCCTGTACCAGGCGGCGGTGCGGGCCCTGCAGAACTATCTGGACCGGGTCAGGCCCCAGATGGTGGAGCACCCCGACGAGAAGGCCCTCTTCGTCAACATGAGCGGGGAGCGGATGAGCCGCCAGGGGTTTTGGAAGATCATCAAGCACTATCAGGAGAAGGCGGGCATTCAGAAGGACATCACCCCCCATACCCTCCGCCACTCCTTTGCCGCCCATCTGCTGGAAAACGGCGCCGACCTCCACTCCATTCAGGAGATGCTGGGCCACGCCGATATCTCCTCCACCCAGATCTACACCCAGGTGGTGAGCCAGAAGCTGAAGGACGTGTACAACAAAGCCCATCCCAGAGCGTAAACAGCCAGGGCCTGTTGCAAAATGTGCAGCTCGTACAAAGACCCGTCATTCCGAGAAAAACGGCCGCCCACCGGGCGGCCGTTTTTCGTGGGAATCCGTCCCTTTTGCCGGGGAAACGGATTGCCACGCCAGTGTGCGCACTGGCTCGCAATGACAGGTTTGTGCAAAACAGCTATTTTGCAGCAGGCCCTCTTTGCGTCCCGGGGCGGGCCTAATTCCTCCTTGCGCCCGTTTCAAGGCCGTGATACAATATTCTCTGTATGGAAAACAGGGAGGAAACCGACGCTATGCTGATTTTAGGCATCGACCCCGGCTTCGCCATCGTGGGCTTCGGCCTGGTGGAGGCAGCGGGGGGGAGGGCCCGGCTGGTCCAGTGCGGGGCCATTACCACCCCGGCGGGTGAGGCCCTGCCCGCCCGGCTCCTCCAGATCTCCAATGACATGGACCTGCTGCTGGAGCAATTCAAGCCGGAGGCCATGGCTATCGAGGAGCTTTTCTTCAACAACAACATCACCACCGGCATCGGCGTGGCTCAGGCCCGGGGGGTGCTGCTGCTGGCGGCGGAACGGCACCAGGTGCCCATTTACGAATATACCCCCAGCCAGGTGAAGCAGGCAGTGGTGGGCTATGGCAAGGCGGAAAAACGGCAGGTCATGGACATGACAAAGCGGCTTTTGAACCTGAAAGCTGTCCCCAAGCCGGACGACGCCGCCGATGCGGTGGCTATCGCCCTGTGCCACGCCCGCTCATACACCTCCCGGCTCCAGAGCCCCGACGCCAACCGGCCGGGCAGCGGCCGGTACGCCGCACGCAAGGATTAGGAGTTACATTATTATGTTTTACTATGTGAAAGGAACCGTGGCCCACACCGCCCCCTATCTGGCGGTCATCGACTGCGGCGGGGTGGGCTACGCCTGCCGCACCACCAACAATACCCTGGCCCGGCTGAAAAAAGGGGAGAGCGCCAAGCTCTTCACCCACCTGAACGTCCGGGAGGACGCCATGGAGCTGTACGGCTTCGCTACGGAAAACGAGCTCAACTGCTTTCAGCTCTTGATCTCGGTATCCGGTGTGGGACCCAAGGCGGCCCTGTCCATCCTGTCTTCCGCTACCCCCGAGTCCCTGGCCATGAGCATCATCACCGGGGATGAGAAGGCCCTCACCGTGGCCCAGGGCATCGGCAAGAAGATCGCCCAGCGCATCATCCTGGAGCTGAAGGATAAGCTGGCCAAGGGTCAGATCAGCCCGGGCGGCGAGAGCTACGGCGGCACCGGGGTCACGGTGATCCCGGAGAACAAGTCCTCTGAGGCCGCCGCCGCTCTGGCGGTGCTGGGCTACTCCCAGACCGAGATCGGCATGGCTCTCAAGGGCATCGACGTGGATGCCCTCAGCCTGGAGGACATCATCAAACAGGCGCTCAAGAAAATGATGAAGGGGTAATCCCCCGGAAGGAGGAACCACCATGGCCAAACTGGAACGCAACCTCACCGGCAGCTTTGACGGACTGCTGGACTATCTGCACGACGGGATTTTGAACGGCAGCTCCTCCGCCAGCTGGGAGGACAACAGCGACTACCACAACGGCTCCTTCCGGGTGGCCGTCCGGGTGTATGAGCGGTACAGCTTTATGGGGGGCAACCGGGTGAGCCTGAACCTGACTCTGGTGGGCAACGGCCCCCATCTGTTCCTGTCCGCCATTACCTCCGGCGGCAGTCAGGCCATGCTGTTCAAGATCAACACCCTGGGGGAGGGCGCCTTCCTGGACAAAGTGGAGGAGCTGCTGGACGGGTGGCGCGGATAAGGAAGTGAGACTTTGAGCATTGCATTTTCTGAAGACGGCTTTGAGACCGAGGAGCCTCTGGTGACCACATCCCTCACCCGGGATGACGAGAACGAGGGCTCCCTGCGGCCCAAGACCTTAAACGAATACATCGGCCAGGCCAAGGCCAAGGGCAACCTGGAGGTCTTTATCCAGGCCGCCAAGATGCGGAACGAGCCATTGGACCACGTGCTGCTCCACGGCCCGCCCGGCCTGGGTAAGACCACCCTCTCCAACATCATTGCCAACGAGATGGGGGTCAACATCCGCATCACCTCCGGCCCGGCCATCGAAAAGCCCGGCGATCTGGCGGCCCTGCTCACCAATCTGGCGGAAAACGACATCCTGTTCGTGGATGAGATCCACCGGCTCAACCGGTCGGTGGAGGAGATCCTGTATCCTGCCATGGAGGACTTTGCCATCGATATCATCATCGGCAAGGGACCGTCTGCCAACTCTATCCGGTTGGACCTGCCCAAATTCACCCTCATCGGAGCCACCACCCGGGCGGGCCAGCTGTCCGCCCCTCTGCGGGACCGGTTTGGTGTGACCCTGCGGCTGGAGCTGTACACCCCGGAGGAGCTGGCCCTCATTGTCACCCGGTCTGCGGGCATCCTGGATGTGCCCATCGAGCCTGACGGCGCTATGGAGATCGCCAAGCGCAGCCGGGGTACCCCCCGGATCGCCAACCGGATGCTGCGCCGGGTGCGTGACTTCGCTCAGGTGAAGGCCGGGGGCGTCATCACCCGGGAGGTGGCCGACGTGGCCCTGTCCGCCCTGGAGGTGGATCACCTGGGGCTGGACGCCATTGACCGGCGGATGCTCCGCTCCATTATTGAGCACTACGGCGGCGGCCCAGTGGGTCTGGAGACCCTGGCGGCCACCATCAACGAGGAAGCTGTCACCCTGGAGGACGTATACGAGCCCTATCTGATGCAGATGGGCTTCCTCACCCGCACGCCCAGAGGCCGGTGCGTCACCCGGCGGGCCTATGAGCACCTGGGCCTGGCCGTCCCCGGCGGGGTGGGAATGGAGCAGCTGAGCTTTTAGTCCCACAGGCGACCGTAGAGGCCGCCCCTACAGAGCAGACACAAACCTTAACACATCGTTTTAATTGGATGATTTCGGTAGAAAGAGGTAATCTAGCATGGGTAAACTGTTTGGAACCGATGGGATTCGCGGCGTGGTCAACGCCGGTCTGGACGCGGAACTGGCCTATGATGTGGGCGTGGCGGCAGCCTATGTGCTGGCCCAGGCGAAAGGGGAGGGGCGTCCCCGGTTCGCCATCGGCAAGGACACACGCATCTCCTCCGATCTGCTGGAGGGTGCGCTGGTGGCCGGTCTGTGCTCCGCCGGCGCCGACGTGCTCCACCTGGGCGTGATCCCCACCCCCGGCGTGGCCTGGGTGACGGTGGACAGCGGCTGTGACGCCGGTATCGTCATCTCCGCCTCCCACAACCCCTTTGAGCACAACGGCATCAAGATCTTCAACAGCCAGGGCTTCAAGCTGCCCGATGAGCTGGAGGGCAAGATCGAGGACATTATCCTCAACAAGGTCCCCGTGCCCCGCAAGACCGGCGGCGACATCGGCCGCGTGACCTACGCCGACCAGAAGGAGCGCCAGGACTACATCGATCACCTGGTATCCACCATCGATTCCGACCTGTCCGGCCTGAAGATCCTGGTGGACTGCGCCAACGGCGCCTCCTCCGCCACCGCCGGCCGGCTCTTCGATTCCTTCCCCGACCTGCACACCGACATCATCAACGCCGACCCCGACGGCGTGAACATCAACAACGGCTGCGGTTCCACCCATCTGGACGGCCTGAAGGCCATGGTCACCGCCGGCAAGTACGACCTGGGCATCGCTTTTGACGGCGACGCCGACCGCTGCCTTATGGTAGACGAGACCGGCGAGGAGATCGACGGCGATCAGGTCATCGCCGCCTGCGGCCTGGAGCTGCTGGAGCAGGGCAAGCTGCCCGGCAACGCCATCGTGGGTACCGTCATGAGCAACCTGGGCCTGCACGTCTTCTGCCGGGAGCACAACATGGAGCTGTTCTGCACCGCTGTGGGTGACCGGAACGTGCTGGAGAAGATGGAGGAGGAAGGCTGGGTCCTGGGCGGCGAGCAGTCCGGCCACACCATCTTCCGCAAATACGCCACCACCGGCGACGGCCAGCTCACCGCCCTGCAGTTCCTGGCCCTGCTGCGCCGCTCCGGCAAGAAGGCCTCTCAGTTGGTGGAAGGCTGCAAGCGCTATCCCCAGACTCTCATCAATGTGCCGGTGGCCGATAACGCCGCCAAGCAGGCCATCATGAACGACCCCTCCATTATGGACGCCGTGGCAGAGCAGGAGAAGCTGCTGGCGGGCACCGGCCGTGTGCTGGTGCGCCCCTCGGGCACCGAGGCCCTGGTGCGGGTGATGGTGGAGGCCCAGAGCCAGGAGGATGCAGAGAAAGTTGCAGAGCTCTTGGCAAATGTCATAAAAAATCGGGGCTGAAATTGAAATATTTCTAGCAAACACTTGACAAATTCAGGTATCAACGCTTATAATGTGCAAGGAGAAACGGCATGAAAGAGGACCATTTCCAACCGCAGGAGCCCAGTGATGAGGCCCTGTGTGCCCTGGCCGCTTCCGGCGACCGTCAGGCCGAAGAGGACCTGGTGGTGCGCTATAACCGACTGGTCCGCATCTGCGCCCGGCCCTATTTTCTGGCCGGCGGAGACAGCGAGGACCTGATCCAGGAGGGAATGGTGGGGCTGCTGGCCGCTATCCGGGAATATGACCCGGAAAAGGCCGCCTCCTTCCGCACCTATGCGGAGGTGTGCATCAAAAACCGTTTGTTCTCCGTTATCAAAGCAGCAGCAAGAGATAAGCACATACCGCTGAACAACTCCGTCTCGTTCGGAACCCCTCTTTTTAGTGGGAACGGCGATCCATTGGCGTTCAGCGCACCTGACGGACAGGGAACAGACCCGGAGGAGATCTTCCTCAGCCGGGAATCCTTCCGGGAACGTCTGGAGGCGCTGATCGGTCAGCTGTCCGGCTTCGAGGCAAGCGTACTTCGGTTGTATCTGAACGGTCTGTCCTACTCCGAGATTGCAGCCGAGGTAAACAAGTCCCCCAAATCGGTGGACAACGCGGTGCAGCGTATCCGGCGCAAGCTGGCGCAGCAAACTTCTTCCGGCGACATCAGCAAAGGCTGATCGCAATATTACACTGACCCAGCACATGGATCATCCGGACCTGGGCAAAGAAGCAAAGAGAGGGTAACATCATGTACGAAGACAAGACTCTGGTATGTAAGGAATGTGGCCAGGAGTTCGTGTTCACCGCCGGTGAGCAGGAGTTCTACGCCGAGCGCGGCTTCCAGAACGAGCCCCAGCGCTGCAAGGCCTGCCGTGACGCCCGCAAGGCTGCCTCCCGCGGCCCCCGCGAGTACTTCACCGCTACCTGCGCTTCCTGCGGCGGCGAGGCCAAGGTGCCCTTCGAGCCCAAGTCCGACCGTCCTGTTTACTGCAGCGATTGCTTCGCCCGTATGCGCGGCGAGCAGCACTAATCTGCATACCCCAAAGGCCGTCCCGTTCGGGACGGCCTTTTTCTATTGACTGAATGGCGCCTTTTTTCCAACCTCCGCATAGGATGTTCTGGACGGGGCTCCCGTCCCGTCCCAATCCATAGGAGGAGGGACACCCCTTGTATCCCGAGAACAACCCTCAGAACAATCCCGGCATCTGTGACGACAGCTGCGGCACGCTCCCTGAGTGCGCCCCCCTGGCCGTCCCCTATGTGCCGTTTCAGCCCAATAACCCCAAGCGCTACTCCCAGCAGGAGGCCCTGGCCAACGGCACCCTGTTTCCCGGCCTGAACCTGCCCTTCCGCATCAAGGCGGAGGCGGTGAAGGTGCTGGGCACCCAGCTGGCGGAGCTCCAGGCCCTGGAGTTCATGCTCCAGGAGCTGGGCCTCTACCTGGACACCCACCAGGACGACGCCGAGGCCTTCCAGCTCTTCCGGAAGTACGCCGCCCTGGAGGCCGAGGCCCGCAAAAAGTATGAGGCCGCCCACGGCCCCCTGACCCAGAATGCCGCCGCCGGCGCCGCCAGCTGGGCCGCCTGGCTGGAGGGCGACTGGCCCTGGAACTACACCGCGGAAGGAGGGGCCAAGTAATGTTCCAGTACGAGAAGAAGCTGCAATACCCCGTGCGCATCAAGACCCCCAACCCCAAGCTGGCCGCCTGGGTCATCAGCCAGTACGGCGGACCTGACGGCGAGCTGGGTGCCTCTCTGCGCTATCTGTCCCAGCGGTACGCCATGCCCTATCCCGAACTGAAGGGCCTGCTCACCGACATCGGTACCGAAGAACTGGGCCACCTGGAAATGATCGGTGCCATCGTCCATCAGCTCACCCGGGGGCTCACCCAGGAGCAGCTGAAGGAGGGGGGCTTCGCCCCCTACTTTGTGGACCACACCGCCGGGGTCTATCCCACCGCCGCCTCCGGCGCCCCCTGGAACGCCGCCAGCATCGGCGTCAAGGGGGATGTGATCTGCGACCTCACCGAGGATATGGCCGCCGAGCAGAAGGCCCGGGTCACCTATGACAACATCCTGCGCCTCAGCGACGACCCCGACGTCAGCGACGTGATCCGCTTCCTGCGGGAGCGGGAGATCGTCCACTTCCAGCGCTTCGGCGAGGCGGTGCGCCTGGCCAAGGAGAAGATGGACCAGAAGAACGTCTACTTCACCAACCCCGCCTTCGATACCGCCAAGAAATAACACAAGAGGCCGGCCCATCAGGGCCGGCCTCTTGTCATAGGAAGGGTGATTAGCCCACGCTCTCCAGGAAGCGCATCAGAATGGTAGCCACTTCCGCCCGGGTGGCGCTGCCCAGGGGATTGAGGGTGGTAGCGGTGCTGCCGGTGATCAGGCCCGCGCCGTTGGCCCACTGCATGGCCTCAACGGCATAGGAGCCGATCTGGCCGGCGTCGGTGTAGCTGCTCAGATCGTTGGACGCCGTCACATCATAGTTCTTGTAGGCGGCATAGCGATAGAGGATGGTGGCGATCTGCTCCCGGGTCATCATCTGATCGGGGGCAAAGGTGGTGTCGGACACACCGGTGACGATACCGGCGTCGGCAGCCCAGGCCACAGCATCGGCATACCAGGCATCCGCCGCAACGTCGGTGAAGGTGCAGTCGGCAGCCTCAGGCTTGCCCTCCAGGTTGTACAGTACCTGTACCAGCATGGCCCGGGACATCACGGTGTCGGGAGCGAAGGTGCCGTTGCCGGCGCCGTTCATGATGCCGTTTTCTGCCACATAGGACACCGCGTCGGCATACCAGGCGGAGGAGTCCACATCGTCAAAGCTGTAGGCCATATCCATGGAGTAGGTGGGCATTTTGTTCTCGGTCAGAACAGAGGGGGTAAACACGTCCTCCTCGGTCAGCTCACCGGCCTGGTCAGCCTTGACAAAGGCCCACAGTTCAGTGAGGATGGTCTTGGCGTTGGCAAAGGCCTCCTCGGAGACGCCCTTGGCCAGGGCAGTAGCGGCCTGCTCGGCCAGCTCCGGGTTCTTCTCATAGAGGGCGGTCATGGCCTCATCCACTGCCTCCTGCTGCTCGATGAGGGCCTTCTGGTAGTTCTCCCAGTAGAGCTTCACGTTGGCGCCATAGCGCTCCCGGTCATTGTCGCACAGGTCGTTGATGGCGGTAAATACCCAGTAGGCGGAAGTCTCAGCAGGGAAGTCCTCATCATCCAGCACTTCCTCGATGTCCTTGATGCTGGGGCTGTACTCGGTCTGGAAGATGTCGGAGGTGTCGGTCAGCAGGTTGCTGTAGTAGGGCAGGTAGACGGAGAACTCAGCCCGGGACATGGTCTGCCACTGGATGGTGGCCAGAGCCTCGGGCATATCGCTGCGGATCTCGAACACATGGCACTCGGCCTGGCGCTCGTTGCCGATGGCGGTGCCGTTGGGATTCTTCTCCGGGTTATTGTCGGCGGCATACTCAGTACCCTCGCCGCGGCAGGCCAGCAGCCGCAGCACCTCGTAGGTGGTCAGCTGATGATCGGCCTCAAAGAGCATATTGAAGGGGCCCTCGGGGGCAGCCTCACCGTCCCGCTCCACGGAAACGGACTGGGACAGCTCTTCGTTCAGGTAGTTGACGCCCTGCCAGTAACGGAAGTACTGGCCGTTGCCGAAGTCTTCGGAGCCGTAGGTCTTCTGGATGTCGATCTTGGTGATCTGGTCATCGGCCACCTTGCCCTGCTGAGAGGACACCAGGAAGCCGTTCTCCAGAGGCAGGGAGATCAGGTCGGCGGAGGCCACCACGTTCTCGGTGTCGGAGACGTCGATCTCGTTCATCACCACCATGTTGGGGTTGACGGACACCTTGTCGTCGGGCATCTTCATGGCCACATACTGGTGGCCGGACAGGGTCTCAAAGTCCCACACCTCGTTGGCATCGCTGATGGTGAAGGAGTTGCACTCGCCGGAGCCGTAGGTATCGATGATGGCGGCCAGCTTCTCCACGCCGTCCCGAGCGGAGTCTGCCGACATCAGGATCACGGAGGTGAGGGAGATCTCGCAGATGCCGGTATCCACCAGGGGATCGGCGGCTTTGGCATTGGCGTTATAGGAAGTGGACACGGTGGCGCTGACGGAGACGCCCTTTTCGTTCATGCCCACCTCGCCGTAGGCCTCACGCACCAGGTTGCCGTCCTCATCCACCACAGACTCGCCCTGCTCGATGGAGTCCCGCAGCACGGTATAGCGATAGGTATGGGAGGGATAGGGCATAGAGAAGCCGTATGTATCTTCATACATCTCTCCCTCGGCGTGATCGGCCGCCGGGCGCACCTCAAACACTTTGTCGTACAGCTTGCCGATGTCTTCCGAGCGGCCCACATAGGTAGAGCCGTTTTCTGACTGCTGGCTGCCTACATACAGACCACAGCAGGCACTGGCGCTGACGCCGCTGCTTACCACCAGGGAACCGGCCAGCAGTGCCGCTCCAAGCTGTTTCAACCGTTTCTGTTTCATTTGCTTCATCCCTTTTACAGATTTGCCATCGTCTCTTGGACGCGTTTCTGAGTATAGCACCACCCGCTGCATAAATCAAATATTATTTCATTAAATATTGCATAAAATTTCATACCACATCCAGGGCGTTTATCAGCTGAGGCATAAAAAAAGACCGCCCAGGTGATGAGGGCGGTCCTTTTTTGCCGGTCAGGAGAGCTTTACCTTGGCCACAATGACCTTCACAGGCACGGGGGACTCCAGGGCCACACGGGGGGCGTGGAGGTCCTGGGGCCAGACGATGTAGAAGGTGCCGGGCCGGACGGTGAGGGTGTCCCAGTCGGTGGTAAAGAACTGGATATCAGGGGTGTACTCGCTGAGCTGCTTCAAGGGGGCGTCGGGCAGGGAGTAGCCCATGCCCTCGGTGCCGGATACCACATACTGAATATCGGCGTAGTCCCGGTGGCACTCCAGTTTGCAGTCGGCGGGGAGCTTGGTGTCCACGTCAAACCGGGTGGCGTACACGTTGTCGCCGTCGATGTCCACTCTCTGGCCGGGGGTCAGGGTATCCGGGTCCACCTTGGCCAGCCACTCCAGGGCCTGCTGGAACCGCTGGCCCAGACCGTAATACAGGGGCGCGTTTTTCATTTTATCAATGACCATTGGGCTCACCTCCATGGTTGTTGTTTCCATCTTAGCCCCTGGGCGGCAAAAAGGCAACAGAAATTTGGACAAGCCGGGCGCTTCATGGTAGAATAGCAGGGACGGTTTCTTCTATCCCGCCCCGCCGCCGCATATTCTTCCTTGAAAAGGGGGGAGCGGTATGAAGCGGATCGGACAGTGGGCCCTGCTGTGGGTGCTGGCTCTGGCCACCGCCGGTTATCTGGTGTTCTGGCCGGGAGGCACGGTACAGACCGCGGGGCCTATGGACAGTGGACGGCCTGTTCTGGTGCTGGACGCCGGCCACGGCGGGGAGGACGGGGGCGCGGTGTCTCTCACCGGCGTGCCGGAGAGCCAGATCAATCTGGCCATCGTCCAGAAGCTGGACCTGCTGCTGGGGCTGTGCGGCCGGGCGCCGGTGGTGCTGCGGCAGGAGGACGTGTCTCTCCACGACTCGGAAGCGGATACATTAAGAGAGAAGAAGGTCTCTGACCTGAAAAACCGGGTGGCGATGGTGGAGGGGACGGAAAACGGGGTGCTGCTGAGCATCCATCAGAATATGTTCACCAACGCCAAGTACCACGGGGCACAGGTGTTTTACGCCCCCACCCAGGGGAGTCAGGAGTTTGCCGTCCACACCCAGGAGGTGCTGCGGCAGACGGTGGACCAAACCAATGAGCGCCAGGCCAAGCCCATTCCGGACACGGTCTACCTCATGAACCATATCACACGCCCCGCCATTCTGGTGGAGTGTGGCTTTCTGTCCAACCCGGAGGAGGAGGGCAAGCTGCGCTCGGAGGGCTATCAGCTCCAGCTGGCCGCCGCTCTCACCGGGGCGTGGCTGCAATATGAGGGCAATTTTACATCGTAACGCCGCCGTACAGGGCGGCTACACCAAAGAATAAAGGGAGGATCATCCACCCATGAAAGCAAAGACCATGTTTTACTGTACCGAATGCGGCAACGAGCTGCCCAAGTGGGCGGGCCAGTGCCCCGCCTGCAAGGCGTGGAACACCATTGTGGAGCAGCCCGCCGAGACCAAGCGGAAGAGCGCCGCGGCCGTGGCCACGGTGGGGGAGCGGCGGGGCAGCATCAAACCCCGGCTCATGGACGAGGTGGAGACCACCCGGGAGCTGCGGTTCCAGACCGGCATGAACGAGCTGGACCGGGTGCTGGGCGGCGGCGCCGTTCAGGGCTCCCTGGTGCTGGTGGGCGGCGCCCCGGGCATCGGCAAGTCCACCCTCATGCTCCAGATCTGCCAGAACCTATGTAAGTTTGCCAAGGTGCTCTACGTCTCCGGCGAGGAGTCCGAGCGGCAGATCAAGCTGCGTGCCGAGCGGCTGGGGGTGCGGGGGCAGGAGCTCTATCTGCTGGCGGAAACCAACCTGGACGACGTGGTGGAGGCGGTGACCGCCCTCCAGCCCGACGTGCTCATCGTGGACTCCATCCAGACCATGTACAACGGAGAGCTGTCCGCCGCCCCCGGCAGCATCGGCCAGGTGAAGGACTGCACCATGGCCCTGATGAATCTGGCCAAGGGCAGGGGGGTGACGGTGTTTGTCATCGGCCACGTCAATAAGGAGGGCTCCATTGCCGGACCCAAGGTGCTGGAGCACATGGTGGACTGCGTGCTCTACTTCGAGGGGGAGCAGCAGAACTCCTACCGCATCCTGCGGGCGGCCAAGAACCGCTTCGGCGCCACCAACGAGATCGGGGTCTTCGAAATGGGGGACGCCGGTCTCACCGAGGTACCCAACCCCTCGGAGATGCTGCTGGCCGGGCGCCCCCAGGACACCCCCGGCACCTGCGTCACCTGCGTCATGGAGGGGGTGCGGCCGGTGCTGGCGGAGGTCCAGGCCCTGCTGGCCCCCACCAGCTTCAACGTGCCCCGGCGCACCTGCAACGGCTTCGACTTCAACCGGGCCAACCTGCTGCTGGCGGTGCTGGAGAAGCGGGGCGGGCTGATGGTCAGCTCCTGCGACGCCTACATCAACGTCATCGGCGGCCTCAACCTGGACGAGCCCGCCGCGGACCTGGCTATGGTGGTGGCTCTGGCCTCCTCCTTCCGGGACCGGCCGGTGCCCGGCGACCTGGCCGCCATCGGGGAGGTGGGCCTCACCGGCGAGCTGCGGTCGGTAAACGCCCTGGGCCAGCGGCTCAGCGAGGTCCACCGGCTGGGCTTCACCAAATGCCTGGTGCCCCAGCGCACCGGGGCCAAGCTGGAGGTCCCCGATGGGCTCCAGCTCATCAAGGTCCGCAACATCCGGGAGGCCCTGGCCTTTTTATAAGGTAGGGGAGCCGCCCAGAATTTTTGGATAAAAAGCAAGTCTCTCTTGCAAAAAGGGAGAAAATCGGATATACTACCAATATCCTAGAAATTTGGAGGTATTCCCTTTATGGCTCAGATTACCAAAGATACCATCATCGGCGATATCCTGGACATCGCTCCCGAGACCGCTCCCATCTTCCTGTCCATCGGTATGCACTGCCTGGGCTGCCCCTCTTCCCGCGGCGAGACCGTGGAGGAGGCCTGCATGGTCCACGGCGTGGACGTGGACGAGCTGCTGGCCAAGATCAACGCCAGCGTGGGCGCTGCTCAGTAACAACCGTAAAAAAGGAGCGGTCAGACCGCTCCTTTTTTCGTAGGAGGTGAAGGGATGCGTCCCATGGAACTGACTCCCCGGCTGCGCTCGGTGGCCCAGCTGGTGCCCCAGGGGGCCAAATTTGCCGACATCGGCACCGACCACGCCTATCTGCCGGTGTGGCTCCTTCAGCGGGGGATCATCACAAAGGCTCTGGCCTGCGACCTGCGGCAGGGGCCTCTGGACCGTGCCCGGGCCACGGCGGAGAAATACGGCCTGACGGAGCAGATGGACTTCCGGCTGTGCGACGGCCTGGCGGGGGTGCGCCCCGGCGAGGCCGACACCATCGCCATCGCCGGCATGGGGGGCGAGACCATCGCCGCCATCCTGTCCGCCGCGCCCTGGACGTGGCGGGAGGACTGTCTGCTGCTCCTCCAGCCCATGAGCGCCCAGCCCCAGCTGCGGCTGTGGCTCCAGGAGCACGGCTACACCATTGCCCGGGAAATCCTGACCCGGGAAGGGGATACCATTTATACGACCTTCCAGGTAAAGGCCGGACCCATGCCGGAGCTCACCGCCGGTGAGCTGTGGGCGGGCCGGCAGAGCAGGGGGGAGGCCGACCCTCTGCGGAGCGAATACTTAAACCGGCTCATTGACCAGACCGGCCGGGCGGTGGAGGGGCTGCGCCGCTCCACCCGGAGCGCCGACGCCGGGCGTCTGGACGAAATGGAGCGGGCCCACCGGGGCCTGCTGGAACTGCGAGAGGAGTGGCTGTCATGGCAACCGTAAGAGAGATCTATCAGTATCTGGATGGGCTGGCCCCTTTTTCCCTCCAGATGGACTTTGACAACGCAGGCTTTCTGGTGGGCCGGGGGGACCGGACCGTTGACAAGGTGCTGGTGAGCCTGGACATCACCGAAGAGGTGGTGGCTGAGGCCGCTCAGCTGGGGTGCCAGCTCATTGTGTCCCACCATCCGGTGATCTTTTTCCCCGCCAAGTCGGTGACTGACGCCACCCCTGACGGGCGTATCCTACTCTCCCTGGTGGAGCACAACATCGCCGCCGTGTGCGCCCACACCAACCTGGACGCGGTGTGTGGGGGTGTCAACGACGCCTTGGCCCGCAAGCTGGGTCTTACCAACATTGAGCAGCTCAAGCAGGACGGGGTGGATTCCTCCGGCCGGCCCTACGGCATCGGCCGGGTGGGCAACACCGCCGGAGTGCCCATGTACGCCCCCGCCTTCGCCGCCTTCGTGAAGGAGACGCTGGGGGCAAACGGGGTGCGCTTTGTGGATGCACGCCGCCCGGTGCGCCGGGTGGCCGTGGGCGGCGGTGCCTGCGCCGATATGCTCAAGGACGCTCTGGCTCTGGGCTGCGACACCTTTGTCACCGCCGATGTGAAGTACAACGGCTTCCTGGACGCCAAGGCTCTGGGGGTCAACCTCATCGACGCCGGCCACTATCCCACCGAGCAGGTGGTGGTGCCTGTGCTGGCCAAGTGGCTGACTGACGGCTTCCCCAAGGTGGAGGTGCTCACCACCCAGACCCATAAAGAGGTGTTTTCCTACCTGTGAGGGCTTGTCAAGCCACAGAAAAAGTGATAAACTAGATGCGCTGATTTTCGACGAGAAGGGAACGAGTACCAATGTCAGGACATTCCAAGTGGCATAATATTCAGAAGACCAAGGGCGCGGCCGACGCCAAGCGCTCCCAGATCTTCACCAAGATCGCCCGCGAGATGATCGTGGCCGTCAAGACCGGCGGCAGCGGCGACCCCAACAACAACTCCCGCCTGGCCACCGTTATCGCCAAGGCCAAGGCGGCCAATATGCCCAACGACAACATCAAGCGCACCATCGATAAGGCTCTGGGCTCCGGCAACACCGACAGCTACGAGAACGTGGTGTATGAGGGCTACGGTCCCTCCGGCGTGGCCGTCATCGTGGACGCCCTCACCGACAACCGTAACCGCACCGCCCCTGAGGTCCGTCACCTGCTGGACAAGTACGGCAAGGGCCTGGGTGCCACCGGCTGCGTGTCCTGGTCCTTTGACCGCAAGGGCGTCATCATCATCGAGAAAGAGGACCTGGACGAGGACACCGTCATGATGGACGCTCTGGACTGCGGCGCCGACGATATGCAGGTGGAGGACGAGGTCTTTGAGGTGTACACCGACCCCGATTCCTTCGGCACTGTGCTGGCCGCCATGGAGGAGAAGGGCTACACCTTCGTTCAGGCCGCCGTGGAGATGGTGCCCCAGAACTACGTCAAGCTGGAAAATGAGGACGACATCAAGAACATGGAGAAGCTCATTGACCTGCTGGAGGACAACGACGACGTTCAGAACGTCTGGCACAACTGGGATCAGGGCTGAGTTTATAAAAAAGGAGCCTGCCGCATTTGCGGCAGGCTCCTTTTCTCATGGAATATATTCCAAATGCCGGCAGATCCATTTGCCCGCCTTGCTGCCCAGCACCAGGGCGATGGGCAGGGGAATGACTGCAAAGAGCAGAAGAAAAACCAGCGGATTCCAGGAGGCGGCATACAGCAGGACGGAGTAGTCGGAGAAGTGTTCCAGCAAAAAGACGTAAAACCGAAACATGAAATATACCGCCCACACCATGCAGAAGGCCTCCAGCTTGGAACTGTCCATTCCGGTGTGGACCCGGTCGGACTCCGGGATGGGACGGCCCTTGACCTCCCGCTCCAGCAGGGCGGCGTAATCCTCCAGGCCGCTGGCCTGGGCGGTGTCGGTGAAGCGCAGCTTGTCGTAGGCGTCTATGGCCGCCTGGAGCCGCTGCCGGAGGGAAAAGGCCGCCCTGGAGGCGTTCTTCTGAAAATCCTCGATCATGGCGCGGATCTCCTCCAGGGTGAAGCCCGCCTTCCGCAGGGTGGAGATGGCTTTCAGCCGGTCCACGTCGGCGGGGGAGAAGTCCAGCCAGGTCCGTCCGCCCCGGCGCTGGGCCAGGGGAACCACCAGTTTTTCCTGCACATAGAACCGCACCGCCCGCTCTGTCAGACCGGTCTGGGCGCATACTTCCTTCATTTTCATGGGCCATCCCTCCTTGGGTAAGGACAGTGTACCATCTGACGTAAGGGAAGAGTCAAGGGATTTTGCAAAAAAAGATGGCCCGGAGCTGCACGCTCCGGGCCATCATATCTGCAAGTAAGCCTGTAAGCCGGGTTCTGTCCTTTAAGACAGCCATCTATCTCGACGCACCGTTGCCGGTACGCTCAAGCCGCCTCCCCGGGACGGCCGGGCCGGCCTGTTGTCCCTCCACGGCGTTGCTCCGGATAGAGTTTACAGCGATGGACGCTTGGCACGCCATCGGGTGAGCTCTTACCTCGCCTTTCCACCCTTACTGGCCGGTCGCCTCCATCTGAAGGCGGTCCTGTTCCTAGTTTCGGAAAATGGGTGTATCACGTCGGCCTGCGGCCGCCGTGATGCATCCGCCTCCACATGGAGGCAACCGGCCAGCGGTCTATTTCTGTTGCACTTTTCCTAGGGTCGCCCCCGGCGGGTGTTACCCGTTATCCTTGCCCTATGGAGCCCGGACTTTCCTCACCCACGGGCCTTTCGCCCCGCAGGCGCGGCTGTCCAGCTTGCTTGCCCGACTATTTTACGCTATCTTGCCCGGATTGTCAAATCAAAAGCGCTCAGCGTTTGCATTTTCTCTTCAGGTGGGATATAATAAATTGGTTAAACTATGAAAAGGGAGGAACTGTTATGAAGCGTTCCACCATACAGGAATATCTGGCGGGTCTGAAGGGCAAGCGGGTGGCCGTCATCGGCATCGGCGTGTCCAACACCCCCCTGATCAAAATGCTGCTGCGGGCGGGTGTGAAGGTCACCGCCTGCGACAAAAAGCCCATGAGCGCCTTCGCCGGTCTGGCCGAGGAGCTGGAGAGCCTGGGCGCCACCCTGAAGCTGGGGGAGGACTACCTGGAGGACCTGGACTTTGAGGTCATCTTCCGCACACCCGGTATGCGGCCCGACCTGCCCCAGCTGGTGGCTGCCCAGCAGAAGGGGGCCATCCTCACCTCTGAGATGGAGGTCTTTTTCCAGGTCTGCCCCTGCCGCACCATCGCTGTCACCGGCAGCGACGGAAAAACCACCACCACCACCATCATCGCCGAGCTGCTCAAGGCGGCGGGAGAGACCGTCTATGTGGGCGGCAACATCGGCAAGCCCCTGCTGCCCGACGTGGACGGCATGGAGCCGGGGGACATCGCTGTGCTGGAGCTGTCCTCCTTCCAGCTGATGACCATGGACCGGAGCCCCAACATCGCCGTGGTCACCAACCTGGCCCCCAACCACCTGGACGTCCACAAGTCCATGGAGGAGTACATTGAGGCCAAGGAGAACATCTTCCTCCATCAGAGCGAACAGGATCTGCTGGTGGTCAACGCCGACAACGAGATCACCCACGGCTTTGCCGGGGAGGCTCAGGGCCGGGTGGCCATGTTCAGCCGCCTGTCCGAGCCCGCCCGGGGCGCCTTCCTGCGGGATGGGGCGATCTGGGTCCGCAACGAGATGCACGAGCGCCCGGTGCTGCCGGTAGCCGACATCCTGCTCCCCGGCACCCACAACGTGGAGAACTATATGGCGGCTATTACCGCCCTGGACGGCCTGGTGCCCGATCCGGTGGTGCGGGACTTCGCCCAGAAGTTTGCCGGAGTGGAGCACCGCATTGAGCTGGTGCGCACCCTGAACGGTGTGAAGTACTACAACGACTCCATCGCCTCCAGCCCCTCCCGTACCATTGCCGGCCTGCGCTCCTTCCACCAGAAGGTGATCCTCATCGCCGGCGGCTACGACAAGCACATCCCCTTCGACGTGCTTGGCCCTGAGATCATCGGCCATGTAAAGGAATTGTTCCTCACAGGTGATACCGCGGAGAAGATCAAGGCCGCCGTGGAGAACTGCCCTGATTACCTCCCCGCCGCCCTGCCCATCACCGTCATCGACGGCTTTGAGGAGGCGGTACTGGCCGCCCACAAGGCTGCCAAGCCGGGTGACGTGGTGATCCTGTCTCCCGCCTGCGCCTCCTTTGACAAGTTCAAGAACTTTATGGAGCGTGGCGCCGCCTTCAAGAAGATCATTTATGGATTGTCATAAATAGCCTCATAAGGAGGAGTTACATTTGGATATGAAAATTGTGCTGGAGACCCTGTGCGGCTGCACGGCGCCCTCCGGCTTTGAGACCCCGGCGGCACAGGCCGCCCAGGCCCTGCTGGCCCCCCTGGTGGATGAGACCAGCATCGACCGCATGGGCAACCTGATTGGTGTGCGCCGCTGCGGCAAACCGGACGCCGGGAAGGTTCTGCTGGACGCCCATCTGGATGAGATCGGCCTCATCGTCACCGGGGCGGAGGAGGGTTACCTCCGGTTCCGCACCATCGGCGGGGTGGACCCCCGGATGCTGCCCGGCCGGGAGGTGACCATTCTGACTCAGCCCCCCATGGTAGGCATGGTGGCCAGCCCCGGCCCCGAGCAGGATGACGAGAGCAAGTCCGTGCCCATCGCTGAACTGGTGATAGACGCCGGTCTGACCCAGGAGCAGGCGGAACAGCTGGTGGGCACCCCCATGGTGTACCGGGGCTCCTGCTTCCCTCTGGGGGAGGACCAGATGTGCGGCAAGGCCATGGACGACCGGTCCTGCTTCGCCATTCTGCTGCGCTGCATGGAGCTGCTGAAGGATAAGGAACTGGACATGGATGTGTACGTCATGGGCTCCACCCGGGAGGAGGTCTCCGGTGTGGGCGCCACCGTGGGCACCTGGGCGGTGCAGCCCGACTGCTGCATCGCCGTGGACGTGACCCACGGCCGCACCCCTGACGGCCCCGCTGACAAGACCTTTGTGCTGGGAGGGGGACCCGCCATCGGTGTGGGCCCCAACATGGCCCGCTGGATGACTCAAAGGCTGCTGGACAAGGCACAGGAAAGGGAAATTCCTTTCCAGCAGGAGGTCATGAGCGGCCACACCGGCACCAACGGCTGGGAGATGCAGATCAGCCGGGAGGGCGTGGCCACGGCGGTGCTGTCCCTGCCCCTGAAATATATGCACAGCCCCATTGAGGTGCTGTCTCTCACCGATCTGGAGCACACCGCGGCCCTGCTGGCCGCCTTTGTGGAGGATCTGGGAAAGGAGGGGCAGCTGTGAAGGAACTGCTGAGAAAACTGTGCGCTCTGCCCGGCGTGTCCAGCTGGGAGGACCAGGTGCGGGACTGCGTGATGGAGGTGGCCGGTCAGTACGCCACCGAGCTGCGTGTGGACGCCATGGGCAATGTCATTGCCTTCAAGGAGGGCGCCAAGGCCACCGGCAACAAGCTGCTGCTCACCGCCCATATGGACGAGGTGGGCCTGATGGTGCGCGCCATCACCGACGAGGGCTACCTGAAATTCGACACGGTGGGCCACATTGACCGCCGGGTACTGCTGGGCAAGCGAGTGCTGGTTGGGCCCAGGCTGCTGCCCGCCGTGGTGGGCTTGAAGGCCTACCATCTGGTGAGCCGGGACGAGGAGAAGAACGTCCCCAAGCTGGACGAATTCTACCTGGACATTGGAGCCAAGAGCAAGGAAGAGGCGGAAAAGCTGGTCCGTCTGGGAGACGTGGCCGCCTTTGACAGCACTCCTGAGCTTTTTGGAAACGGCCTGCTGAAGGGCCGGGCCCTGGACAGCCGCATCGGCTGCGCCGTGCTGCTGTGGCTTATGCGGGAGGAGCTGCCCATGGACTGCACCTTCGTGTTCACCGCCCAGCAGGAGGTGGGGGCAAGAGGTGCCTTCGGCGCCGCCTTCTCGGTGCAGCCGGAGATTGCTCTGGTGCTGGAGGGAGCCTCCGCCGCCGATCTGGCCGGGGTGTCCGCCCACAAAAAGGCCTGCGCCCTGGGCAGGGGCGCTGTGCTCCCCATTATGGACAAGGGCGTTATCGTGGACCGGAAGCTCTTTGAGACCCTGCGGAAGCTGGCGGAGGAACAGAACATCCCCTGGCAGCTCCGGGAGGCCACCACCGGCTCCGGCGACGCCATGGCGGTCCAGCGGGCCGCTTCCGGCGTGCGTACGGCGGTGATTGCCGCCCCCGTGCGCTACCCCCACACCCCTGCCACCCTGGCCAGCGCCGAGGATATCGAGGCCATGCTCCAGCTGACCCGGGCATTCATCAACCATCTGTCCAAGGAGGACTGACCATATGGATATTTTAGAGATCATGCAGGCCCTCAACGCCTGCCACGGCCCCTCCGGCAACGAGGGCCAGGTGGCTGCCGCCATCCGGACCCTGGCCGCCCCCTATGTGGACGAGATCACCACTGACGCTCTGGGCAACCTGATCTGCCACAAGCAGGGCACCGGCCCCCGGGTGATGTTTGCCGCCCACATGGACTCCATCGGCTTCATCATCACCCACATCGACGAGCATGGCTACCTGCGCTTCGGCCAGGTGGGCGGCCTGTCCGCCCACGACCTGCCCGGCACCCCCGTCCGGTTCCGCAACGGCACCCGGGGCGTGGTGGCGGTCCAGGGAAAGGTGGAGCCCAAGGACTGGAAACTGGATCACCTTTACATTGATATCGGCGCCAAGGATCAGGCCGATGCCAAGACCATGGTGCAGGTGGGGGACACCGCCGTATTTGACACCACTCCCTTTGTCAGCGGCCGCAAGATTTTCTCCCCCTATCTGGATGACCGCATCGCCTGTGCCATCCTGCTCTCAGCCATGGAGCGCATCAAGCACGCCGGCAACGACCTGTACTTTGTCTTTACCGTTCAGGAGGAGGTGGGCCTGCGGGGCGCCCGCACCGCCGCCTACGGCATTGCCCCTGACTACGGCATCGCCGTGGACGTGACCGACTCCGACGACATCCCCGACGCTCCCCACGAGTGCTCCAGCGTGGCGGGGAAGGGCGCCGCCATCAAAGTGATGGACAGCTCGGTCATCTGCCACCCGGCGGTGGTGAAAACCCTGGAGGATCTGGCACAGGCAAGGAATATTCCTTACCAGCGGGACATCCTCCGCTTCGGCGGTACCGATGCCGGCGCCATCCATCAGAGCCGCTCCGGCGTATACACCGGCGGCATCTCGGTGGCCACCCGGTACGTTCACACCCCCATGGAGGTGGCCGACCTGGACGACATCGAGGCCTGCGTGGCCCTGACCGCCGCCTTCGCTCAGGCCAAGCTGGAGGCGTAATTTCTCTGAAAATGGTGGGGCGTCTCCGACGTCCCGCCAAACCCACAAACCATAGATAGAACAGGATGGATCAAGGAAAATGTCTTTACAGATCAGCGACAAAGTAAAAGCCCTGGCGGCGCAGGCCCAGGCCGACCTGGCGGAGCAGTTTGCCCGCATCGACGCCATCGCCGAGGAGAACACCCAGAAGGTGCTGGCTGCCTTCCAGAAGCACCGGGTGGCTGAGGCCCACTTCGCCGGTACCACCGGCTACGGCTACGACGATCTGGGCCGGGATACCCTGGACCTGATCTACGCCGACCTCTTCCACACCGAGGACGCTCTGGTGCGGGTGCAGTTTGTCAACGGCACCCACGCCATCTCCTGCGCCCTCTTCGGCGCCCTCAAGCCCGGCGACATTCTGGTGTCCGCCGTGGGCGCCCCCTACGACACCATGCTGGGGGTTATCGGCGTGGTGGACAAGGGCCCCGGTTCCCTGAAAAGCTACGGCATCGAATACAGGCAAGTAGATCTGGTTGACAACGCCCCCGACCCGGTGGGGCTGGCGGAGGCCGTACGTGACCCCCGGGTGAAGGCGGTGCTCATCCAGCGGTCCCGCGGCTACGCCACCCGTGCCTCTCTGTCGGTGGCCGAGATCGGCGCACTGGCCAAGGTGGTCAAGGACAATAACCCCAACGCTGCCGTGTTGGTAGACAACTGCTACGGCGAGTTCGTGGAGACCATCGAGCCCACCCAGGTGGGTGCCGATCTGGTGGTGGGCTCCCTCATCAAGAACCCGGGCGGCGGTCTGGCTCCCACCGGCGGCTACATCGCCGGACGCCATGACCTCATTGAGGGTGCCGCCATGCGGCTCACCACCCCCGGCATCGGCAAGGAGTGCGGCTCCACCTTCGGGGCCAACCGCAGCCTCTATCAAGGACTTTTCCTTGCCCCCCACACCACCGCCCAGGCCGTCAAGACCGCCGTCTTTGCCGCCCGGATCATGGAGCTGCTGGGCTACCAGGTGGAGCCCGCCTCTGACGCGGTGCGCCACGACATCATCCAGATGGTCCATTTCGGCTCTCCCGAGCCCCTGAAGAAGTTCTGCAAGGGCATCCAGTTCGGCGCTCCCGTGGACTCCTACGTCACCCCCGAGCCCTGGGATATGCCGGGCTACGACTGCCCGGTCATCATGGCCGCCGGCGCCTTCATCCAGGGCGCTTCCATCGAGCTGTCCTGCGACGCCCCCATGCGGGAGCCCTACACCGCCTACTTCCAGGGCGGCCTCACCTATGAGAGCGGCAAGGCCGGCGTTATGCTGGCGGTAGAGGAACTGCTCAAGGATTAAGGCATAGGACGAACCGGCCCCCGCATAGCCTGCCCTGAGGGGGTGAGGCCATGAGGCGGTCCTTGCGGATGTGGTCCCCCCGCCGCAGATTCCATGTCCGGCGGCGGGGGGGAGGCCTGCTGCTGGCGGCTGCGGTGGGAATCGGTCTGGCGCTGCTGGTGATCTGGCTGCTGGACGCCGCCCTGCGGCCCGCCGTCACCACCCTGGCCACCGTTCAGGCCCAGAACAAGATCACCGGCATCGTCAACGACGCGGTGACCGCCACCCTGGCCGACCAGGGGGTGGCCTATGCCGACCTGGTGACGGTGGAGCGGGACGAGAGCGGCAAGGTATCCCTGCTGGCGGTGGACTCTGTCAAGCTGAATACCTTGCGTACGCAGATTCTGCAAGAGGTTCTGGAACAGGTGGAGGGACTGGACGCCCAGGAGCTGGGGGTGCCGCTGGGCAGCCTCACCGGCTTCTCCACCGCCTCCGACTGGGGGCCCACGCTGCCAGTGGGTGTACTGACGGCGGCGGTACCCAAAGCGGAGTTCTCCAACCGGTTTACCGCCCAGGGCATCAACCAGACCCTGCACCAGATCATGCTGGACATTACAGTGGAGGTCACCCTCCTCATCCCCGGCGGGCGGGCAGAGACCAGCGTCACCGCTCAGGTGTGTGTGGCCGAGACCCTGCTGGTGGGGGAGGTGCCAGACACCTATCTGGGGCTGCCCGCTGCCGGTTCGTAAGAAAAGCGTAAGACACGGCCTCTTTTCCCTGTGGTATGATAAGGGAAAAGGAGGCGATTGTATGGACGACCTGCTGTGGTATCTGGAGATTACGCTGGATTATATCAAACAGATGCTGCCCTGTATGGCCATAGCCGCGGGCTGTTTTCTGGCCCTGCTGCATCACAGAAGGCGGGGGCTGTACCGCCGGGGGCTGCAAAGCGGCGTGGTGCGGGAGATCGGCCTCTTGGCGTTTGTGCTCTTTTGCGCCGGACTGGCGGCCCTGACGGTCTTTCCCGCAAACTTCTGGACGGTATCCCACTGGCAGGAGGCCTTTCAGGGGCTGCGGCCCTTTTTCCCCATCACGCCCCTGAGCGAATCGGTGCAGTATATTGGATGGACACCCTATTTTCTGGATAGTTTCCAGACCATTGGCAGCTGGACCTTCTATATGGCGGCGGCCAACGCCCTGATCTTTGTGCCCATAGGCTTCTTTGCCAACCTGCTGTGGCGGAAACCCCGGTGGTGGAAGGGGCTGGTGGTGGGCTTCTGCGTGTCCCTTACCATCGAGTTTTTACAGCTGTTCGTCAACCGCTCCACCGATGTGGACGACCTGATCCTCAACACCACGGGGGCTTTCCTGGGCGGGCTCATTGCTCTGCTGCTGGGCAAGCTGGCCCCCAAACTCACCCGAAAATTCCAAGTGGAGGTCCGCCATGGACGAGAAACAGGAGATCCAAAGCCTGCGCCGGGAGCTGGAGCAGGCCAACTATGAATATTACGTGCTGGACAACCCCAGCATGAGCGACTACGACTTCGACCACAAGCTGCGCCGCCTGGAGGAGCTGGAGGCCAAGTACCCCGAGCTGGTGACCCCCGATTCGCCCACCCAGCGGGTGGGTGGCAAGGTAGCCGACGGCTTCGCCGAGGTCCACCACCGGGTCCCCCTGGAGAGCCTCCAGGACGTGTTCTCCTTTGAGGAGCTGGCCGACTTCGGCCAGCGGGTCCAGGACGCCCTGACAGGCGGGGTGGAGTACGACGTGGAGCCCAAGGTGGACGGGTTGTCGGTGGCGCTGGAGTACGAGAACGGCCTCTTTGTCCGGGGCGCCACCCGTGGTGACGGCCAGGTGGGGGAGGACGTGACCGAGAACCTCAAGACCATCCCCTCCATCCCCCTGCGTCTGCCTGAGGCCCTGCCCTCCCTCATCGTCCGGGGCGAGGTGTTCATGCCCAAGAAGAGCTTTGAGCAGCTCAATGCCGACCGGGAGCTGCGGGGCGAGGCCCTCTTTGCCAACCCCCGCAACGCCGCCGCCGGTTCTCTGCGGCAGCTGGACCCCAGGATCGCCGCCTCCCGCAAGCTGGACATCCGGGTGTTCAACGTCCAGTGGGCCGAAGGGAAGTCCTTCACCACCCACACCGAAACCCTGGAATACTTGGGGGAACAGCGCTTTAAAGTAATTCCCCATTACACCTGTCATTCCATCCAGGAGGCGGCGGAGCGCATTGCCGCCCTGGGGGACGGCCGGGAGGAGTTCCCCTTTGACATCGACGGCGCGGTTGTAAAGGTAAATAACCTTGCAGACCGAACCACCCTGGGTTCCACCGCCAAATTCCCCCGGTGGGCCGCTGCCTACAAGTATCCCCCCGAGCAGAAGGAGAGCGTGGTGGAGGACATTGTGGTGCAGGTGGGACGGACCGGTGTCCTTACGCCCAAGGCGGTTGTAAAGGCGGTGCGCCTTGCAGGTACTACCGTCACCAATGCCACCCTTCACAACCAGGACTTCATCACCGAGAAGGACATCCGCATTGGGGACACGGTGCTGGTTCAGAAGGCGGGAGAGATCATCCCCGAGATTGTGTCGGTCATTAAGGACAAGCGCCCTGAGGGCACGGTACCTTATCATCTGCCCGACCACTGCCCGGTGTGCGGGGCTCCCGTGGCCCGGGATGAGGACGGGGCCCACATCCGCTGCACCGGCGCCGAGTGCCCCGCCCAGCGGCTGCGGCACATCGTCCACTTCGCCAGCCGGGACGCCATGGACATCGAAGGTCTGGGCCCCGCCGTGGTGGAGAGCCTGGTGGGTGCGGGACTGGTGAAGGGTCCCGGCGACCTGTACAGCCTTACCGCCGACCAGGTGGAGCCTCTGGAGCGGATGGGAAAGAAGAGTGCGGAAAACCTGATGGCCGCCATCGAGAAGTCCAAATCCGCCGGGCTGGGGCGGCTGCTCTTTGCCTTCGGCATCCGGCAGGTAGGGCAGAAGGCGGGCAAGGTGCTGGCCGCCCGGTTTGGCACTCTGGACGCCCTCATGAACGCCGGTGAAGAGGAGCTCACCGCCGTGCCCGATATCGGCGGCATTACGGCCCAAAGCCTGCTGGACTGGTTTGCCAATGACCAGAGCCGCCACCTCATCGAGGCCCTGCGGCAGGCGGGGGTGTCCTTCGACAGCACCGAGGCCCCGGTGGGGGACAAGCTGGCGGGCAAGACCTTCGTACTCACCGGCACCCTGCCCACCATGGACCGGAAGGAGGCCGCCGCCCTCATCGAGGCCCAGGGGGGCAAGGTGAGCGGCTCGGTGTCCAAAAAGACCAGCTATGTGGTGGCGGGGGAGGCCGCCGGGTCCAAGCTGCAAAAGGCCAACGACCTGGGCATCCCGGTGCTCACCGAGGAGGAGCTGCTGGCTCTGCTGGGACAGGAATAAGACAGAAAAGGGTTCCGCCCGTACTAAATTTAGTACAGGCGGAACCCTTTTTTCAGGCCTTGTAACGCCAGTTTAGGAGCTTGTTCGGTTCTGCTTCTTCTTTTCTCTGATCAGCGCAGCCAGCAGAATTATGACACCAAACAAGTATCCGAAGGACAACGCACCGATCGATACCATTCCGAGACTCAATTGGTAAAAACAAAAAACCATAAGAATCATGCTTCCAACAATAACAACTGCCGGGAAGATAAGCGTGCCAACAGGTCCCAGACGTCTGGTTCCGGCATAACAGAACAAGCAATAAACGAGAAACCGACGCAAAAACATCCAGGTAAAGTATTGTTCATATGCAGTGTTGAAATAATGGAGGATTTCTGCGGGCATTCCTTGTTCCATAGCAAGCATATGCCCCGGCACCATGTGCGTAAGCACCAAAGACCAAATGACAAGTCCAATCCCAACGATTAAGTAATGGATTCCTTTTTGTCTTACCGTATTGCTGCGAAGAAGCAGAAACCATATCAACAGTCCCCAAAGCCACAATGCGTTTGCTCCATAGGTGTTTTCGATAGAAGGAAAAACAGACGAAGCATAGAAAGACGATATGGCACCATATTGTCCCATAAATCGTTCTGCGAAAATGAAAACAACCCCAAATCCCAGATTTCTCAGCCCTTCCAATAGCAGAACTGCTATGGGAATACATAATGCACTAAGCTCTATTCTCTCTGGCTTGATGCACTTTGTGATCCATAAAACGAAAACCACAGCCAATCCCAGACCAGCAAATGCCCAGGAGACGAGTGCTCCCGTGATATTACTGACTGCAAAAAACAGCAATAGTGTGATAGGGAGCGCCCACGAATTTCTCCCTTTGGCTGGTAACTGCTTCCCACATTTTCCGCAAAATACTGCATCTAATCCGGCGGGAGCACCGCACTGTGGGCAAAACCCCCCTGTTTGTTCTCGCATCTCTTTATTTCCTCCATCTCTCATATCGATTGAATGGGCACCTTTTAATATCCACAAACTTACACAATTACCCTTATATAGGATACTCTTAAAGTGCGAATGAATCAAGTATATTGCTGAATTCCTTCCTGTTTCGCTAAGCATATTGACCCGTGGGGCTCCGGCGGCGGTTTTGTTCGCCAACCGCCGCCCTTGACGCTCCGGCCCAAAACTGCTACAATATTTTGGATCCTGATCACCAAGGAATAGAAGGGAGCGGGCGGCATGGTGCTGGCGGTAGACGTAGGTAATTCCACCACCACGGTAGGTCTGTTTAACGGGGAGGGCAAGCTGCTCTTCCGGGCCACCCTGGAGACCTCCCGGAACAAGACCCGGGACCAGTGTGCCATTGACCTGCTGGGCGTGTTCGGACTCTACGGCGCCGACGTGAAGGCGGTGGATGGGACCATCCTGTCCAGCGTGGTGCCTCCGCTCACCGCCGTCTTTACCGATGCCCTCACCCGGCTCACCGGCAAGACGCCCATGGTGGTGGGGCCCGGCATCAAGACCGGGCTTAACATCAAAGCCGAGATCCACAATCAGCTGGGCAGCGACATCGTGGCCTCGGCGGTGGCGGCCATTGCCGCCTATCCCAGCCCCATCGTCATGGTGGACCTGGGTACCGCCACCTCGGCCTCCCTGATCGTGGGCAGCGTGTATGAGGGATGCGTCATTATGCCGGGCCTGACCCTGGCGCTGGAGGCCATGTGGGACCGGGCGGACGCCCTGCCTCCCATTTCTTTGGAGACCACCGCCCCGGTGGAGCTGCTGGGCCGCACCACCGAGGAGGCCATGCGCTCCGGCGCTCTCTACGGCCACGCCGCCATGCTGGACGGCGTCATCGACCGGATGGAGGCGGCGGCGGGCAGCCCCGTTACCGTGGTGGCCACCGGCGGCAGCGCGCCCCGTATCCTGCGCTACTGCAAGCGCACCGTCCACTACGACGCCGACCTGGTGATGCGGGGGCTCTACCTGCTCCACCAGAAGAACAGCCGGAAGCCCAGGAGGGCCTGACCTGGTACTCAACGGCACATTGCCGTGGGTAAATAAACGTGCGCTGCATCCTCAGACAGGAGCGGCAGCAGGAGGGAAGTAACCATGAGAGCAAACGAAAAAACCAGACGCCTGACCGGACTGGCCTTAATGACGGCCATTATCGTGGTCCTGCAGGTAGTCGCCAGCTTTGTCAAGTTCGGCCCCTTCTCCATCACCCTGGCCCTGGCCCCCATCATCATCGGCGCGGCCCTGTACGGCGCGGGCGCAGGCGCCTGGCTGGGCGCTGTGTTCGGTGTGGTGGTGCTCATCGCCTGTATTGCAGGCTGGGACTACGGCGGAAACGTCCTCTTTACCGCCAACCCGCTGCTCACCGCCGCCCTGTGTATTGTCAAGGGCGCTGCCGCCGGCTTTGTGTCCGGCCTGGTGTTCCGGGGCCTGTCCCGCCGCTCCCCCATGGGAGCCGCCATCACCGCCGGTATCGTCTGCCCGGTGGTGAATACCGGCATCTTCTGTGTGGGTCTGGCCGTGTTCTTCTACGACATCCTGGTGGCCTGGGCCGGTGGTACTGACTTGATCTACTACATCATCTTTATCATGACCGGCGTCAACTTCCTGCTGGAGCTGGCCATCAACCTGGTCCTCAGCACGGTGATCGTCCGGGTGGTGGGGGCCAGAAAGCGGTCCTGACATCCCAATATGCCAGCGGGCGGCCTTCGGGCCGCCCGCTTTTTCTGCTTGTCGGTAGTCCATTTTGCATTTTGAGGCTTGTGCTCATTCAAAAACCAGGAAGTTTTTCAAATAAGGACTTGCAATTCTGCAAGTCGACGCATATAATATGTCAAGAAAACGGATACAAGGGAGAGATTCCATTGAAAGAGCTGTCCAGGATCGCGGAGGCCGTCCAGGCGTCCACCACCATGGCCATTGACGCCATGTTCAAGCAGATGAAGGCCGACGGCATCGACGTCATCGGTTTCGGCGCCGGTGAGCCCGACTTTGATACCCCCGACGCCATCAAGGAGGCGGGTATTGCCGCCATCCAGAACAATGTGACCCGCTACACCCCCGCAGCCGGTACCGTGGAGCTGCGTCAGGCGGTGTGCGACCGCATGAAGGCCGACTACGGCCTGGACTACAAGCCCGCCCAGGTGGTGGTGAGCAGCGGCGCCAAGCACCTGGTGTACCTGGCTCTGCGTGCCATCGTCAACCCCGGCGACGAGGTCATTCTGCCCGCGCCCTACTGGGTCAGCTACATTGAGCTCATCAAGATGGTGGGCGGCGTGCCCGTGGTGGTCACCGCCACCGAGGCCGAGCACTTCAAGCTCACCGCCGACAAGCTGGAGGGGGCCATCACCGACAAGACCAAGGCCATCATCCTCAACAACCCCTCCAACCCCACCGGCATGATGTACAGCAGGGAGGAGTTGGAGGCTCTGGAGGCGGTGTGCGCCAAGGCCGACCTGTACGTCATCTCCGACGAGATCTACGCCTGCCTGGTGTACGACGGCCGGGAGTTTACCAGCTTCGCCTCCCTCAGCGAGGACGCCAAGGAGCGCACCATCCTCATCAATGGCGTGTCCAAGGCCTACGCCATGACCGGCTGGCGCATCGGCTACGCCTGCGCCAACGCCAAGATCGCCAAGATCATGGCCAACTACGTCAGCCACTCCACCGGCTCCCCGGTGGCCATCTCCCAGAAGGCCTCTGCCGCCGCCCTCAGCGGTCCCCAGGATGAGGTGCTCACCATGAAGAAGGCCTTTGAGGAGCGCCGCAACTTCATCGTCAAGGAGATGAACGCCATCCCCGGCGTCAGCTGCATCATGCCTGAGGGCGCCTTCTATGTGATGATGAACCTGAATGAGCTCATCGGCAAGACCATCCACGGCGTGGAGATCACCAACGACGACGTGTTTGCCGACGCCTTCCTGAAGTACGGCCTGGTGGCCGTGGTGCCCGGCTCCGGCTTCGGCGCCCCCAACTTCGTCCGCTGGTCCTACGCCACCTCTATGGACAACATCAAGGAGGGCCTGGCCCGTCTGAAGAAGTTCCTGGCGGAGTAAGTTCCGCCCTGTGAAAAGAGACCGCCGTCGGCGGTCTCTTTTTTATCGGCCCGGCGGGGAATCGGGGAATGACAAAATCCCCGCCAATCCGCCTCAGGCCGTTGACTTCCTGCCATAGGGGTGGGTATAATGTAAGGTACGCATTCAATAAGGAGTGAACTGTCCATGAGAATGGTGCTGGCCATCATTTTGTGCAAGATCCTGCGCTTCGTGGGCAAGCTGGTAGGGAAGGGCAGCAGCCTGCCCGGCCAATTTGCCTTAAAACTGTGCCCTGACGTACTGCGGCGGGTAAAGCTGCCCTCCTACGTCATCGCCGTCACCGGCTCCAACGGCAAGACCTCCACCGTGGAGATGATCGCCTCGGTGCTGCATGCGGCGGGGAAGGACGTGGTGTACAACGCCGAGGGCTCCAACCAGATCGAGGGCGTCACCACCCTCATCCTCACCCACTGCACCCTGGGCGGGAAGATGAAGGGGGACGTGCTGCTGCTGGAGAGCGACGAGCGCTACGCCCGCTACAGCTTCAAGTGGTTCCATCCCACCCACTTTGTCATCACCAACCTGTACCGGGATCAGCTTACCCGCAACGGCCATCCAGAGTGGGTGTACGACGCCATCCTGCCCGCCATCCACGACGACACCACCCTGGTGCTCAACGCCGACGACCCCCTGGTGTCCTGCTTCGCCCAGGGCCACGACAAGGTGAAGTGGTTCGGTCTGGAGGCCTGGGAGGGGGCTACCAAGGAGCATCACGGCGTGTACCATGACGGCGCCCGGTGTCCGGTGTGTAAAGGGAAAATGGAGTATACCCTTTACCATTACAATCAGGTGGGCCATTACCGCTGCACCGCCTGCGGCCACCACCGCCACGAGCCCGACTTTGCCGCCACCGGCCTGGACCTGAAGGAGGGCAAGCTGGTGCTGGACGGGGATACCGAGATTGCCCTCAGCTTCCGCAGCATCTACAACGTGTACAACATCCTGGCGGCCTGGTCCCTGTGCCGGCTGTGCGGGGTGGACAAGGCCACCATCGCCAGTGTGCTGGGCAGCTACATCCTGAAGAACGGCCGGATGGTCACCTTCACTCTGGGGGGGCACCACGGCACCCTGCTCACCAGCAAGCACGAGAACTCGGTGGCCTACGACACTAACCTGCGGTATATCAAGGACACCGGCAAGGACTGCTCGGTACTGGTCATCGTGGACGCCATCAGCCGCAAATACTTCACCGGCGAGACCAGTTGGCTGTGGGACATCGACTTCGACCAGCTTTCCGCCCCTCATGTGAAGCGTGTGGTGCTGTGCGGCAAGTATGTCAACGACTTGGCCCTGCGGTTTGACTGCTCGGCGGTGCCCCAGGACAAGATCACCTGCCTGGACACCGTGGCCCAGGCAGCGGAGCTGCTGGAGCAGGACGGGGAAGAGGACCTGTATGTGGTCACCTGCTTCTCCGACCGGGACAAGCTGCTCAGCCGGGTCCAGCGGACGGAATAAGGAGGGGTGGATATGAATATCAAACTGCTGCATCTCTACCCCGAGGCCATGAGCCTGTACGGGGAGTACGCCAATCTCACGCTGCTGTCCCGCTATCTCACCTGGCGGGGCGCTGAGGTGGAGGTCAAGGCCGTGGGCTGTGACGAGGCTCCCGACTTTACCGGGGCCGACCTCATTTACATGGGGGCTGGCACCGAGCGCACCCAGAAGGCCGCTCTGGGCTGGCTGACGCCTTATAAAGACGCTCTGAAAGAGGCGGCGGAGGGTTCTCAGGTGCTCTTCACCGGCAACGCCATGGAGCTGCTGGGTGCCTCCATCACCGACCAGAAGGGGACGGTGTATGAGGGCCTGGGCTTTGGGGGCTTTGCCACCGTGGAGACCGACAAGCGGGTGCCCCACGACGCCATCGCCAAGACCGACCTGTTCCCGGAGCCGGTGGTGGGCTTTATGAACAAGTGCTCCCACACCAGTGGGGTAGAGACCCCGATCTTTGAGGCCATGACCATGGGCATGGGCAATGAGAAGGAGGTTGGCCCTGAGGGTTTCCGCCACGGCAACGTGGTGGGCACCCACATCACCGGGCCGGTGCTGGTGAAGAATCCGGCCTTCCTGGCCTGGATTGCGGAGCGCATCCTGGAAAACAGGGGAGAGACCCTGCCGGTGCCGGCGGACAAGCCGGACTGGCTGATCCATGCTGAAAAGGCCTACCAGGTCACCCTGGAGGAGCTGTCCGCGCTGGCGAACAAGTGAAGATAGAAAAAATGGCCGCCATTTGGCGGCCATTTTTTGTTGTAAAGCTCTCCTCATAAGGAAGCAGAGGGCTGGATTAGGTTTACAAATTTGGACTAATGTGATAGAGTGTTTTTGGTTCTCACCAGAACTAAATTTTCTAGCAGGTTTTCTTTATATAAAGGAAAATTACAAAACTGTAATAAAAGAATGGAGGCGTTACATGAGTATCGAAGGTTTTGATCTTGTTACTGATACAACAAGATTAAGCATTTTTATGGTTGCTGCTGCTGTTGCAGCGGTAATATTGTTTATTATTTCAATAAAGAACGATGAAAAAATAAAACTTAGATTTGTTTTTTCAGTAATATCATTTTCTTTATCAATAACTCTTATAATTTTCTGCTATTCATTGGGAAAGCAAACAGAAACAGCTATTGCAAAAACAGAGAGTGAATTAAATGATGCAAGATTAAAATACGATAATTTGCTTAATAGGAAAAACGAAATTGAGCAAGATCGAGATGGAATAAAGGAAGAACTAGAAGAACAAAACACAGAATTATTTTTTTGGAGAGAAAACGCGGTTATAGTTACTACTACAGGAGAAAAATACCATAGATTTGACTGTAAATATGTAAGAGATAGACCGATATATATTTATAACGTAGAGAATGCAATATACAAAGGGTATACAGCTTGCATGATATGTGATCCTCCAACGAGGTGATTTTCTGTCAGGTGATGGTGAACGGCCAGCGGGTCAGCAAAGGGCACACGCACAGAGGGCGGGTCTCAGACCCGCCCTCTGTTATTCACTCTTTTTGATCTTTTTTCGCGCCTTTCCAAGGGGATTGGCCTTGGCGGCGGCACGGAGGTTCTCGTTGTCCACGTGGGTATAGATCTGGGTGGTGTTCAGGTTCTCGTGGCCCAGCACCTCCTGCAAGGTCCGCACGTCCACGCCGTTTTGCAGCATCAGGGTGGCGGCGGTGTGGCGCAGCTTGTGGCTGGAGTAGAGAGACGGGTCCAGGCCCGCCTTCAAAAGCCGCTGTTTTACCATATAATGGACAGCAGCCGTGGTCATGCGGGTGTGGGAGCGGGTGAGGAAGAGGGCGTTTTTGTCCGCCGCCGCCTGGTTGTTGCGCTCGGCCAGCCAGTCGTCCAGAGCGTCCCGGCAGGCCTCGTTGAGGAAAATCATCCGTTCTTTGTTGCCTTTGCCCAGCACACGGAGCTGCTCCTGCCGTACATCGGTCAAGTTAAGGCCGACTAACTCTGAAATGCGCAGCCCACAGTTAAGAAACAGGATCAAAATGCAGTAATCTCTGGCCCGGTTGGGCTCGTCCACGGCCTCCAGCAGCATAATGGACTCGTCCAGGGACAGATACCGGGGCAGGGATTTCTTCAGCCGGGGGGAATCCAGGTCCTGCATGGGATTTTCGCCGATCAGTTTGGCCTTGCTGGAGAGATACTTATAAAAGGAGCGGATGGCGGCGATCTTGCGGGCCCGGGCGGAGGGCTCCAGGCCGTAGCCGGAAGTGGGGCTGTTGGCGTGCTTGACCCGGTCACGGCTGAGGTAGCTCATGTAGCTGTACACGTCACTGAGATTCACCGAACGGGCCAGATCCAGATCCAGGTCGTCAATGTCGATCTGATCCAGCGGCGTGTCACGGGGCACCCGGCCTTTTTCCAGCTTGATGTAGCGGAAGAAGTTGCGCAGATCCAGATAGTATTCGTCCACGGTTTTCTTGGAGTGGCCCTGAATGGTCTCGTGGTAGACCAGGAAGTTGCGGAGCAGCTCAGGAGCGGTCAATTTGTAGTCATTGTGGTCCATGGGGGCTTTCCCCCTCCTCTCAACTCAACAAAATTTTTATTTTGTTGAGTTCGTAGTTGAGGTCCGGAGGGGTCCCTCCAGCCGGCCCCGGCCAGGCCTCAGACGGCCCGGCTCCGCCGGCGGCTGCTGCAACAAAATAAAAAATGCTGTTGTATGTGTTTTGTTTGTCAGTTCCGAACAGACACGCCCGGTTCAGGCGGGCCGATGTGGGCATCTGCCCCTACGGCGATTGTGGGCCTGTTCGGTTTATGACAACGATACCATCCCGGCGGACCTTTGTCAATCCGCCGGACTGCCGCCGGTCAGCAGCGTCTGCATCCGTTTGACTCGCTCCGCTGTTTTTTCCTGCCGCAGACTGGTTCCGTCAAAGCAAACCGGCACGCACCGCTCCAGCACCCGGTCATGAATACGGCTGTCGTCCCGGTCGGCGTTTTTCAGCTCCTCCAGCGTCAGATTGGTGGTCACCACCATGGGCCGCCCGGACAGATACCGGCGGTTGACGATCTCGTACACCTGTTCCCGGGCGTAGGGCGTCCGGCGCTCCACGCCGAAGTCGTCCAAAATGAGCAGCCCACAGGTGGTCAGCGAGTTCAGATACCGCACCCGCTCCTCGCCGCTCATGCCGAACAACTGTACCAGCGCGTCCCCCAAGGTAATCATCTGCACCACCACCGCCTGCTCTGTCAGGGCGTTGGCAATGCAGGCGGCGGCGTAGGTCTTGCCCGTCCCCGACGGGCCCCAGAACAGCAGGCCCATGTTCTCCCGGCACATCTCGTCCCAGTGCTCCACATACTGCCTGGCCCAGGCCAGCTGAGGCACCGCCCCGCAGTCCCGTTCAAAGGTGGCTTGTTTCAGCTCCTGAGCGGACTGGAACATCTGCTCCCGCCGCTTGGCGGCCCACCTGATCCTGCTCTGCTCCAGTGCCTCACGTTTCAGCGCCTCCCGATCCCATGTCTCCATTATAAACTCTCCCCCTCTCTATATTGATAAGAATAGTTGTTCTCTTTTTGTGGTTCCCTCAGGTTGTTAGGGGACGCTTTTCCGCCCTGGTCATGGTCCGGTTTCCGACCGGGACCCGGTCGGTTTTTCGGCCCGCTCCCGGTCAAAAAAGTGTCCTCGGGCAGGGACAAAAAAATTTGGCTGGCCCCCCCCCTCCTTGGCGTCACCCGCCGGATCAGGCCCGCCTGTTCCAGTTCCCTCAGCCGCTTCTTGACCACTGTGGTTCCCCGCCCCAGCGCCGACGCCAGCCTGGCGATGGGATAGCGCACATACACCCACCCCTCCTCTGACCACCAGCCGTTCTTCTGGGACAGGGTTGCCCGGTCCAGCAGCAGAGCGTAGAGCAGCAGGGCCGTCCCCGACAGATCCAGCTCCAGCAGCGGCCTGGGCAGGGGCAGATAGTTGGTCAGCGCCCCCTCCCTGCCGTAGCGTACCAGCTTCATGGACCTCCCCCCTTTCACCTGTAGTGTGTTTGGGGGGATTTGTTGTATGTTTTGGTACATCCAGCGGCAAAAAAAGACCTTCCCCACAGGGAAGGTCTTTGAAATAGCTATGAGATTACCCCTCCAGGGCAAAGAGGGCGGCGCCCAGAGCGCCGTTGAGCTGGGCCCGGTCGGAGACGATGAGCTCCACCCCCAGCTCCCGCTGGATGGCCTCCACCACGCCCCGGTTCTTGGACACGCCGCCGGTCATCATATAGTTGGGCTCGCCCCCCAGGCGGCGGCACAGGGCGGCGGTGCGGGAGGCCACCGACTGGTTCAGGCCGTGGATGATGTCCCCCCGGTCCTTGTTCTGGGCGATGAGGGACACCACCTCCGACTCGGCAAAGACGGTGCACATGGAGGAAATGGCGATGTCCTCCTTCCACTCCAGCCCGGCCCAGCTCATCTCCTCCATGGACAGCTCCAGGGTGCGGGCCATCAGCTCCAGGAACCGTCCGGTACCGGCGGCACACTTGTCGTTCATCAGGAAGTTGACCACGTTGCCCTGGCCGTCCAGCCGGATCACCTTGCTGTCCTGGCCGCCGATGTCGATGATGGTGCGGACGGAGGCGTCCAGGAAGTAGGCCCCCTTGGCGTGGCAGGTGATCTCGGTGATGGACTTGTCCCCCATCTGGATGGCGGAGCGGCCGTAGCCGGTGGTGACGGTGGCGGCAATGTCCGCCTCGGTGAGCCCCGCCTGTTTGAGGGCCTGCTCCAGGGCACGCTCCGCCCCCGCCGAGGCCCCCGCCCCGGTGGGCAGGATCACCCCCGCCACCAGCTGGCGGTTGCGGTCCAGAATGGCCACATCCGTGCTGGTGGACCCGCTGTCGATGCCCACATAATACAGTCCGCCGCTCATGGCGTTGCCTCCTTTTTTCGCCGTGGTTTGTGCCGGGACCATGGTCTCGGCAAAGGCCTCCAGCCGGGTACTGAGCTGTCCGCTGCTCCCCGCCGTATAGTCCGACTCCAGCTTGAGCATGGGCACGGTGAGCTCATGGCGCAGGCCGGAGTATTCAAAGCCGTAGTAGTCGCAGAATTTTACCGTGTGGTACACCACACCCTTGAGATGGGGATCGTTCACCAGCTGCCGCCGCCCGGCGGCGTCGGTCATCCGCATACAGGGGATCTGCTCCAGCAGAGCCCCGGCGTACCAGCCCATCAGGGAATCAAAGTCCCCGCCCTCCGGCGGCGTGGCCACGCTGCGGTTGTGAACGCAGGTGTCGTTGCGTACCGGCAGGGGGAGCGCTTCCTCCATGGCCTCAAAGAGCTTGTCCCCTACCCTGCCTCCCAGCACGCTGAGGTAGGGCTCCGTGGGCCGGTCCAGAGGCTGGAAGGCCGCCCGGAAGGCGGTTTCGTCAAACTTGGTGCCCTTGTAGGCCCCGTAGGCCTTCGCCAGGGCCAGCAGCTCCCCTTTCATCCGGGTTTTGGCGCAGTCGCCCCCGCAGTGGAGCAGGTCCATCAGGTAGAGGAAGTCCAGCTTGCCGTGCTGGAGCAGGATGTCGTACACGCTGCGGATCACGTCGCAGCAGTTGACCAGCACCAGCTCTCGTACCTGCCCGGACAGGCAGGCCTCCAGCACCGCCTTGCCGAAGCCGCACAGGTTGGGATGGCCCAGCTGGTCGCTGAGGGGAAAGGAGTCGGGCATCTGGTCCAGCACCACGCACTCGCCCCCCAGGGCGCGCAAAAGTTCCACCGGGGTGTATTTACAGATATAGTGGGTCATGCCTGTCCCCCCTTTCCCTGCTTGAGCAGCTCCACAAAGGCCTCCATGCGGGTGGCCAGCTGGCCCTCGCCGCCGTGGCTGCGGTCGCAGCCGTCGCCGTCCAGTACCAGGGTAGGGATGCCGGCGGCCTCAAAGGTCTCCTTAGCCAGCTGCGCCCCGCCCAGGGTGTGCTTGCAGCCCCAGTGGCAGAACCACACCGTACCGTCGGCCTTGAGCTGGCGGGCGGCCTCCACCCCCTTCTCGATGCGCCGGGACACCGGGCCGTTGAAGGCGGAGTACACCACCCGCTGGGCCATAGCCTCATAGGGATCGGATGAAAAGGTGGGCTGGATGCCCTCAAAGCACATATCGCACCCCACGATCTGCACGTCCCGGTTGAAGTCGGTGACCTGCCGCAGGGGGGCCACCCAGAAGGGGGTGGTGTGGTGCCACAGCAGCCGCACCCCCTCCGCCGGTCCCGCCTGCTCCACATCCTTCAGGCACTGGAGGGTGAAGGCCTCGGTCTCCGGGGTACCCAGCAGAATATGGAGGGCGAAGGCGGCGAACATCTCCCCTGTCATCTCGCAGGGGATGCACTTGTCCGCCTTCAGGGTCATATAGCGGTGGTAGTTGGCAAGGCTCCGGTTGCTGCGCTCCACCGTCTCCTCCAGCGCGGACTGACTCAGTTTTTGGCCGGTCTGCTGCTCCAGAAAGGCCGTCATGTCCCGCAGCTGGCCGGCCACATAGTCCACGGCGCTCTGGTCGGTGCGGTAGGGCACGTCCACCATGAAGTGGGGCACGTCAAAGTACTCCGCCAGCCGCCGGAAGGTGAGCAGATTGGCGTCGCAGGCCAGGGTGGTGGACAGAATGAACCGGGGCTTGGGCATCAGGCCCTTCTCCGCCGCCCCGATGAAGATCTTATGATAGGAGCAGAAGGTCTCGGGCAGGCCCTCGCTCTCAGCGTAGCGGAGGAAGGCCCCCTCCGCCTGGGTGCCGGACAGGAAGCAGCCGAAGCCCTCGCAGGAGTAGGGGGACAGCCCCAGCACCTGGATGGGCTCACAGGGCAGAAACAGGCTGACCATGGCCGCCTTGTCCGGGTGGGCCAGGGGCGCGATCATGGAGTTCATGGTCTGGACTGCCACCATCTGGGCGGATTTGGCGGTCAGCTTGCCGGGGGCCAGCTTTAATTGCAGGTTTTTGGCCCGGTAGCCGGTGGTGAGCCATTTCCGGGCCTTTTCCGGGTTTTTGTCGCACAGGGCCTGGATCCAGGCCCCGAAGGATGTGACGATGTCTTTCATGGGAAACCTCGCTTGGGAAGAAATGAATGGGGGCTGGCGCTCCCTCAGGGTTTGCAGATGCCGCAGGGAGCATACCCCTGATCGATGAGATCCTGCCGGGAGCCGGTGTAGTCCTGGCGGTTGGCATCGCTCATGGAGGCCACCCCAGAGCAGTCGGGCTCATGGAACTTCATGGAGTTGGTGTTGAGTACATAGGTCCCCTGCTCCTCCGCCGAGCCGCTGGTGGTCTGAGCGGGAATGGAGGGCTGGGGCACCTCCTCACCGCCGGCGGCGCTGGCTCCGGTGGCGTAGTCGATGGTAATGCCGGGCTGCACGTTGTAGGCGTACACGCAGAAGGTGACCCCTTCCCCGCTGTCCTCCACGCTGTAGGCCTCCATCAGCACCCCGGAGGCCACCAGGTTGTCCCCCTCAAAGACGGGGGTCACCCGGTAGAGCACATGGTTGTCGGTCTCCTTCACATAGTCGGCCACCATGTTCTCAAAGGGCAGCATCCCGTCCACGTTCATGTACCGGGTGCCGGTGATGAGGTTCTTCTCGTTGGCGTTCTCGCCGGTGAGCTGAAAGCCGATCAGGTGGCAGCGGTTATAGAGGTACTGCCCGTCATACTCCACGTTGATCCAGCCGCTGGGCTTCACCGAGCTGATGCTCTCCCGGTCCTCGGTGGGCATGAGATCGGACCCCACGCAGGCGTAGGCCACCCCGCACCGGCCCAGCTCGTCCAGGTCGCTGTAGGACTCAAAGGAGTTGGTGGTGTAGTCGTCCTCTGTAAAGTAAGGAACATTGTCATTGACCGCCACATAGGGATCGCCGCTGTAATCGGGCAGGCTGGTCAGGTCGTAAGAAGCGGCGGGGGCGGAACTGGGGACAGGTTCATTCCCTTTACAACCACTGAGGGTCAAGGCACACAGCAGAGTCAGCGCCAGCAGAGCGGCAGAAATTCGTTTCATTTGGTGTAGACCTCCTTGGTCAGGTTTTTGTGGGAGGAGCCGGAAAAGTCGGCGGTGGAGACCAGCCGGAACCCTGCCGCCGCCGGGTCAAAATCCAGATACTGGTCTGCGGGATAGGTCCGATTCCATCTGTAAAGGAGAATCCCCTCCGCCCTGTCCAGCACCTGGGCCAGAGGGGGAAACTCGGCAAAGCAGATCTCGCCCGGGCCCGCCCGGAGCAGAAAGTCCTCCGCCGGGCACAGGTTTGCAGGGGCGGGATCGAACTGTTTGGCGGTGTAGGGGCTCACCCACAGAGGGCTCTCCCCCGCCGCCGTCAGTAAATCGGCCCGCAGCAGCCGGTCCATGCTCTGCCGGCGGCCGTTGAAGGCCATGCCGTTTTTGTCGTCCACGCACAATGCCAGGATCATGGCGGTCCCTCCTTCCAAAAAGGCAGAGAGCGGAGCCCCGCTCCGCTCTCCGTTTCTGTGGGTTGGCTTACTGCACGCCGGTGAGGGCGCGCATGACAGTGTAGGTCTGCTGATCCAGACCCTTCTTCATCTGCAGGGCCTCGTGGATGTCGTAGTCCACATAGGACTCGCCGTCCATGGCCACCACCCGGCAGGTCTTGCCCTCGGCCAGCAGCCGCACGGCCTCATAGCCCATGTAGGTGGCCGCCACCCGGTCCCGGAGGGAGGGCGCGCCGCCCCGCTGGACGTGGCCCAGGATGGTGACGCGGGTGTCCAGAGCGGTGGCCTCGTGGATATGCTGGGCGATGTCGTAGGCGCCGCCCTTCACGCCCTCGGCCACGATGATCATGAAGTGGGTGCGGCCCGCCAGACGGGCCCGGCGGATGGGCTCGATCAGGTCCTCCTCGTAGTTGACCACCTGCTCGGGCACCACCACGGCGGTGGCGCCGCAGGCCACGCCCACGTTGAGGGCCACATGGCCGGCGTGACGGCCCATGACCTCCACCACGGAGCAGCGCTCATGGGACTGCATGGTGTCCCGCAGCTTGTCGATGGACTCCAGGGCGGTGTTGCAGGCGGTGTCAAAACCGATGGTGTAAGTAGAGCAGGCGATGTCGTTGTCGATGGTGCCGGGGATGCCGATGACGCTCAGGCCCTTGTCGGCCAGGGTGAGCAGGCCCCGGAAGGTACCGTCGCCGCCGATGCCCACCAGGGCGTCCAGACCCAGCAGCTTGCAGGTGGCAGCCGCCCGCTCCCGGCCCACCTCGGACTTGAAGTCCTCGCTGCGGGCGGAGTAGAGCATGGTGCCGCCCCGGCGGGACAGGCCGCTGACGCTGTCAAAGTCCAGGGGAACAAAGTCGCCGTTGATGAGGCCGTGATAGCCACGGCGGATGCCGATACACTCAATACCCATATGGATGGCGGTACGAACCACCGAACGGATGGCTGCGTTCATGCCGGGGGCGTCGCCGCCGCTGGTAAATACGCCGATACGCCGAACTGCCTTTTCCATGACAATTTCCTCCTTAAATTCCCGTTTGGTCCCTGTTTATACCTTCAATTCCGCGGTCTTGCCCTCCAGGGCGTGGGGATAGCGCTCCAGCACCGGCTCCACCTCTTCCTTGAGGAACTCCTCCACCTGCTCCGGGCAGCGGCCGATGTAGCGGCTGGGCTCCAGATGGGCGGTAAGCTCCTCCCGGCTGAGCATGGCGAAGGCCGGATCGGCAGCAATGAGGTCGATCAGGTTGTTGGACAGGCCCAGGTCCTTCACGTTGGCGCCGGCCTGCTGGCTGAGGACGCGGATACGCTCGTGGAGATCCTGCCGGTTACCGCCCTTCTTGACGGCGTCCATCATAATGTTCTCGCTGGCCATGAAGGGCAGCTCCTCCAGCACGTGCTTCTCGATGACTTTCTCATGGACCACCAGGCCGTCGGCCACGTTGGCCCAGATGTTGAGGATGGCGTCCACCGCCAGGAAGGCCTCGGGCACGCTGAGGCGCTTGTTGGCGGAGTCGTCCAGGGTGCGCTCGAACCACTGGCTGGCGGCGGTAACAGCGGGGTTGACCGCGTCGGCCATGACGTACCGGGCCAGGGCGCAGATACGCTCGCAGCGCATGGGGTTGCGCTTATAGGGCATGGCGGAGGAACCGATCTGGTTCTTCTCAAAGGGTTCCTCCACCTCCTTCAGGTGGCAGAGCAGCCGCAGGTCGGTGGCGAACTTGCTGGCGGACTGGGCAATGCCGGACAGGGTGGAAACCACCTGATAGTCCACCTTCCGGGAGTAGGTCTGGCCGGACACGGCGGCGGTGGCGTCAAAGCCCATCTCGGCGGCGATCTTGCGGTCCAGCTCACGGCACTTGGCGTGGTCGCCGTCGAAGAGCTCCAGGAAGGAGGCCTGGGTGCCGGTGGTGCCCTTGCAGCCCAGCAGCTTCAGGTTGGCGATGCGGTACTCCACGTCGGCCAGATCCAGCAGCAGCTCGTTCATCCACAGGGTGGCCCGCTTGCCCACGGTGACCAGCTGGGCGGGCTGGAAGTGGGTGAAGCCCAGGGTGGGCAGGGCCTTGTACTGCCGGGCAAACCTGGCCAGCTTGTCCAGCACCCGCACCAGCTCATCCCGGATCAGGCACAGGCCCTCCCGCATGAGGATCACGTCGGTGTTGTCGCCCACATAGCAGCTGGTGGCGCCCAGGTGGATGATGGGCATGGCCTTGGGGCAGGCCTCGCCGTAGGTGTGGACGTGGGCCATCACGTCGTGGCGCAGCTTCTTTTCGTACTGGGCGGCCTTGTCGTAGTCAATGTCGGTGAGGTGAGCCTCCAGTTCGGCCACCTGCTCCGCAGTCACCGGCAGGCCCAGCTCCATCTCGGCCCGGGCCAGGGCGACCCACAGCCGCCGCCAGGTGGAGAACTTCTTGTCCGGGGAGAAAATATACTGCATCTGGTCGCTGGCGTAGCGGGAAGAGAGGGGACTTTCATAACGGGCGTGATCCATGCAAAAAACCTCTTTTTCGTAAAATCGACTCTACATAGTATACTATAAAACCGCCGCCGCCACAAGAAAAACTTCCTGGGGCGGTAAGGCTTGTCAGCGGCGGTATTCGGGTGTAAACTGAGGACAAAACCACACGAAGGAGGCACAAGCCATGCTCAGTGACTTTGCGTTTCACACCGAGCGGCGGACCCAGGCCGAGTGCAAGGCCCTGCTGAAGGCCCGCAGGACCCAGCTGGCGGGCTTGCAGCAGCGGCTGCAGCAGGCGGGCCTGCCGGTGATCGTTCTGCTGGAGGGCTGGAGCGCCGCGGGCAAGGGCCGCACCATTCAGTCTTTGATCCGGGAGCTGGACCCCCGGTTCTTCAAGGTGATCAGCGTCAATTCCCCCACCGATACCGAGAAGCGCTGGCCCTTCCTCAAGCGCCACTTTGAGACCATCCCCGCCCAGGGCAAGGTGCTCTTTCTGGATACCGGCTGGATGGAGGAGACTGTCCGGGCCTATTTGCACGGGGAGCTGTCGGAGGACGAGTACCAGGCCCGGCTGGAGAGCATCAACATTTTTGAGCGGCAGCTGGCCGCCGGAGGGTATCTGCTGGTGAAGCTCTTCCTCCACATCGACGCCCAGAGCCAGAAGGAGCGGCTGGACAACCTGGCCGCCGACAAGGACACCGCCTGGCGGGCCACCGAGGCCGACCGGCGGCAGAACAAGAATTACGACAAGCAGCTGGCGGTCTTTGACGGCTATCTGGCTGCCACCGACAAGCCCTGGGCCCCCTGGAAGATCATCGACAGCACCCAGGCCGTCCAGGCCAACCTGGCGGCGGCAGACTGGCTCCACGACCAGATCTGCGCCGCTCTGGAGGCCCGGCCCGTCCCCGTCCACCCCTCCTATCAGTGGCCTCTGGCCCCCACCCTGCCCCTGGCCCAGGTAGACCTGGACAAGGAGTTGGAGGAGAAGGACTACCGCAAGCAGCTGAAAAAGTGCCGCAAGAAGCTGGCCGCCCTCCACAACGAGCTCTACCGGAAGAAGGTGCCGGTGGTGGTGGTGTACGAGGGCTGGGACGCCGCCGGCAAGGGGGGCAACATCAAGCGGCTGGCCTCCGCCCTGGACCCCCGTGGGTATGAGGTCCTCCCCATCGCCGCCCCCACCAAGGACGAGCTGGCCCGCCACTACCTGTGGCGGTTCTGGACCCGGCTGCCCAAGACGGGGCACATCGCCATCTTTGACCGCAGCTGGTACGGCCGGGTGATGGTGGAGCGGCTGGAGGGCTTCTGCACCACCGACGACTGGCAGCGGGCCTTTGACGAGATCAACGAGTTCGAGCAGGAACTGGTGAGCTCCGGCATGGTGGTCATCAAGTTCTGGGTGCAGATCGACAAGGACACCCAGCTGGAGCGGTTCAATGAGCGGCAGGCCGACCCGGCCAAGCAGTGGAAGATCACCGAGGAGGACTGGCGCAACCGGGACAAGTGGGACGCCTACGAGGTGGCGGTGAACGAGATGCTCCAGCGCACCAGCACCACCTTCGCCCCCTGGCACATCCTGGAGTCGGTGGACAAGAAATACGCCCGCATCAAGGCCATGAAGATCGTCATTGAGGCCCTGGAGCGGGCTCTGGAGCAGCCGTAACAACAAAACGGGAACCGCAAAAGCGGTTCCCGTTTTTTCTGTCAAAATGGGGGCAGCTGGATCTGATAGCCGCCGCACCGGACATAGGCCACCTGTTCCAGATCCAGAGGTGTGTCAAAAACCTGCACCGCGCAGCCGTTCATGTCGGGTGCACCTTTATTCAGGGCAGAGACGGTACTCCCGTCCTTGAGCACCACCTCCATAGGTCCCACACCGGGCCATATCCTGGGGTCATTGGACTGGGTGGCAGTATAGCGGGCGGTGAGGCTCAGTGGGGTAAGGGTCATTTCCTCCAGCGTAATGGTAAAGTCGTAGGTCTCGTTGGTCCAGGTCATCCCAGCCACGTCCAGCTCCAGGCTGGTCCCCTGACCGCACAGCCCAAGGTCCAGTACGAACTCGCCCTCAAAGATGGAGGTATAGTCCTTGTCCGGCGTCTGAAGCCACAGCCCGTGGAGGGTGAGATACAGGGGCTGATCCCCGTTAAAGACGGTGCCGTCCGGGTCGGAGGCCAGCCACAGCACCAGGTCCTTTTCGTTGTCAGTAGGATCGTCGTCGGGCAGCACGTCCAGCGAGGATGTGTAGTCCAGCTTGGTGCCGTCAGCCGCCTTCAGGGAGAGGAAGTGCTCCTGTTCTGGGCTAAACAGCTGATAGTAGCCCTCCTCCTCGGTGTAGTCGGGCAGGACTACCCCCTCCGGGGCCTGGATGTGCAGGCGCAGATAGCAGAATTGCCGGTCCGCCAGGATGGCCACCGGGGTAATGGTGGCTCCGTTGCTGGTGACCCCGCCCTCAAAGGCGGCCCCCATCTGGTCCACTGCCTCCAGCTGGGCGGAGGTGAGGGGCTGGGCGTCGTCGGTAAAGTAGTCCTGGAACATCTCCCCCGCCCCCAGGACGCGGCTTACCGCCAGGGCAGACACGGTGAGGACCGCCGCCACGGCGGCCGCCGTCAGCAGCCGCACCGGCAGCCGGCGCCGTTTGGTTTTCTTGTCTGTCATTCGTTTCATGGTCATCTCCCTGATTCGAGACGAGGAATAGGGGTTCTCTTCGTCCAGGTCCAGAGGCTGGGCTTGGTAATCCTCCAGCAGGTCGAACCAGTCACGCTTCATGTACATATCCCTCCCTCGTCAACTGTTCCTTCAGCTTCATTCGTCCCCGCCGCAGCTTGGTCTTGACGGTGGACAGATTCAAGTCCATCCGTTGGGCGATCTCCGGCATGGTCTGGGCGTAATAGTAATAGCGGAGAAAGATCTCCCGCTCCTGGTGGGGCAGGGCGTCCACCGCCGCCCGCACCAGCTGCCCCTCCTCCGCCCGGGCCAGCTGATCTGCCGGGTCGGCCTGGCCGGGGATCTCCAGAGCCTCCCCCTCCAGGGGCAGGGTCCGCCCCGTCTGACGCAGCCTGTTGCGGGCCTTGTGCCGGGCCACGGCGGCCAGCCATACCTTGATCTGGCCGGGCCGCAGGTCCTCCGCCTGGTCCCAGGCAGCCAAAAATACGTCGGACACCACCTCTTCCCCGTCCTCCAGCGGCATGGCGCGGCCCAGAATGTGCCACACCACGGCAGAGACATAGGGCAGATAGGCGTCCATCAGGGCCTCCAGCCCCGCCGGGTCTCCCGCCCGCAGTTGTCTGATGATGGTCGTCTCTCTCATAAGGTCACTCCTTCGGGAAGTGGAAAGCGCTTTCGTCTATCATATCACCACAGAGTCCGGAAAAGTTTCAGCAAATTTGGTTGACAACTGTCTACCATTGTGTTATGCTCCAATCAGAAGAGGTAGACAACTGTGCACCAATGGAGGGATGCCCTATGAAGATCCACCTGTCCGACGGCGAATGGAAGCTGATGGACCGCCTGTGGGAGGACGGTCCGGCCACCATCACCCAGCTGACCCACGCGCTGGAGGGGGAGACCGGCTGGTCCAAGCACACCATCATCACCATGCTCTCCCGGCTGGAGGCCAAGGGGGCGGTGACCCACCATGAGGAGGGCCGGGCCAAGGAGTATACCCCCCTGCTCCCCCGCCAGCAGGCGGAGGAGACCGCCACCCGCCACTTCCTGGACAAGGTGTACGGCGGCAGCCTGGGGTTGATGATGAGCGCCCTGGTGGACAGCCGGGCGCTGACCCAGGAGGACATTGACCAGCTCTCCGCCATTCTGGAGCAGGCAAAGGAGGAGTCGTCATGAAAGAAGTGATCCTCACCGCGTCGGTGTTGATCCTGGCCCTGATCCTCTTCCGGTTTCTTTTCCGCACCGCCATCCCCCGCCGGGTACAGTACGCCCTGTGGGCGCTGGTGCTGGTGCGGCTGCTGGTGCCGGTACAGCTGCCAGCCCTGCCCGTTGTTTCGGTGCTGGATGTGAGCCAGCAGGCCGGGCAGCAGCTCACCGCCGTATTGGAGCGGCCGGTGGAGGTCCCCACCCAACCGGCCGCCGAACCGATTCCGGATAACACCCAGACCCAGGTGATCCAGGACATCCCCACCGCCGGAGAGAGCAACGCCGTTCTCCCCGCTCCCACCGTCTCCCTGGCCCAGGTGCTGGATGTGGTGTGGAAGGTGGGCATGGCCGCCATGGCCGCCTTCTTCCTCCTTGCCAACCTGCGGTTCCGGCTGAACCTGCGCAAGAGCCGGGTGCCCTTCCCGGTGGAGGGCTGTCCCCTGCCGGTGTATCTCAGCGACCGGCTCTCCTCCCCCTGTCTGGTGGGGCTGGCGCGGCCCGCCATCTACCTGACCCCCACCGCCGTCCAGTCGGACCGTCTGGACTATGTGCTCCTCCATGAGCGCACCCACGCCAAACATCTGGACCCCCTGTGGGCCCTGCTGCGGTGTGTGTGCCTCACCATCTACTGGTTCCACCCCCTGGTGTGGGCGGCGGCCCTTCTGTCCCGCACCGACTGCGAACTGGCCTGCGACGAGGGAGCCATGGCGGAGCTGGACCACAGCGGGCGGCTGGCCTATGGCCGCACCCTGCTGGCCCTGGTGCCGGTGCGGGGCAGACCGACCAATCCCCTGCTGGCCGCCACCACCATGACCTCCGGCAAGCGGCAGATGAAGGACCGCATCACCCGCATCGCCCACCAAAAGCGCCCCATCCTGGCCGCTGTGCTGGCGGCGGTGCTGCTGGCAGGTCTGGCGGCGGCCTGTACCTTCTCGGGACCCCGGACCGCTGTATATGAGGATGGGATCTTCACCCTGTCCCTTTCCGACCTGTCCCCCTATTCCGCCCCCGCCGTGCCCCAAAATCCCACCGTCGAGCAGCACTTCGACCTGGACTCCTATGGTGAGGACGGCGAAACCCCACCCTGGACCATGCGGGAGGGTCCCAGGAGCGAAAACGCCGGCGCCATGCTCTTCCTACAGCGCAAGCAGTCCGGAAGCATGGATGGGCTGCAGGAGACCTACCAGCTGTTTTACTACCTGGACCTGATGGGCACCGACGGTTTCATCACCTCCTACCCCGGCGTGCCGTCGGAGCGGCAGGATGAATGGTTCTACGACCTGTTTGCCGTGGACGAGGAAGGAAACCGGTCCCTGCTGGCGGAGACCTACGGCAGCGCCGGCGGTCAGCTGCTGACCCAGGACCTGAACGGGGACGGGAAGGAGGAGCTGATCACCGACCGGCAGCTTCTCCTCCAGTGGGAGGATACCCTCTATGCCGTGAACTACGCCGACCTGCTGGCCCAGCGCTGGCCCGCCTTCCGCACCCTGGAGGGGGCCAGACTGTCCGCCAGAGGCAGCTGTATCCTGCTTTCCGGCACGATGGAGGATGAAACCGGCACCACCACCTCCTTCCTGCGCACCCTCACCTTCAGCGGTGACACCCTCACGGTGGACCAGCCTGCCGCCGGGAACGGGGAGCCTGTCGCCGTTCCCCTGGAGGAGCTGACGGTGTATGAAGAACTCAGCGATCCCCAACCCGAGCCCTGGAGGGAGTCCACCCGGTTCGGCTCCAATTTCGACGACCAGTTCTACTTCGGCATCTACACCCTGGAGGACGGCACCTGCGTCCCCCGGATCACCCTGGAGAATGATGACGTGGTGCCCTCCTTTGACCGTCTCCCCCTGGGGGTTGTGTCCGGCAACCGGTGGCTGGACGACTTTCCCGCCCTGCTGGGCTACCAGGGCCTGCTGGCGGGCTGGAGCAATGACTCCAAGGAGGTCAACTGGACCATCGACCTGTACCGGTGGAACCAGGAGGAAGGTCTGGTCCGTTTCCTGCGGGCAGAGAGTACCCTCCTGGGAAATGTCCGCATCCTGGACCTGAACGGGGACGGAGACTGTGAGCTGATCACCGACAAGCAGCTCTTCTTCCGCCAGGACGGGACCATCTACACCGTCACCTATGCGGACTTTTTAAAGGAGCACTGGCCTGCCTTCCGCAGTCTGGACACCGCCGCCGCCGACCCGCTGGAGGGCTGCGTGGTGCTGGCGGGCACCTGCCAGGACGAAAACGGCCAGACCGTCTCCTTCTTCCGGCAGCTCTATCTGGAGGACTCCGGCCTGATCCTGGGGGATTGACCCCAATGAGAAAAGGCGGGCGGCCATGTGGCCGCCCGCCTCTTTGCGTCTCTATGAAACGCCCTATGTCTCCCGCCAGCCCCCCAGCACATGGAGGTACCGGATGGCCCGAAAGGCGTAATTCCCCAGGGGCTTCCGGTCCACGTCGTAGGAGTGGGCGGCCACCAGGGTATTGCGCAGGGTGGGCCGTGCCCCCACCTGGACCACCACGGCGGTATGGGTGAATACGTCCCCCTGGGGGCTGAGCTGGACGATATCCCCCGGCAGCAGCAGGTCAAGACCGGTCTCCACGGCGTAGGGGCCGGGGCGCGCCTGGGTCTGGGTCAGGTAGCGGTAGAGAAACTCCACTCCGGTCCAGGCCGGGGCCTTGTTGTTGGCGTCCAGGTAATACCATCCGTATTCCGGGGTATAGTCCATCACCCCGATGCCGGCGTACAGGCACTGGGAGGCGAAGCTGGTGCAGTCGCCCCCCACCTCCTCATAGTCGTAGTAGGCCGGGTTGCGGCCAAAGGCCCAGCGGTGGGCGTAGCGCACGGCGGCACGGCGGTCGTATGGAACAGGCTCCCACATAACAATTCTCTCCCTTCCCGCTATTCTATGCGGCAGCGGGTCAGGGTGCAAAAAAAGGAGAGGGTCTCCCCTCTCCTTTTCTGTGGTGATTTTGTTGGATCAGGCCTTGCCGTCGCAGCCCAGAACGTAAACCAGCTTGTGCTTCACCAGCTCCTTGATGGCGGCACGGGCGGGCTTCAGGTACTCACGGGGGTCGAACTTGTCGGGATGATCGTTGAAGAACTTGCGGATGGTGCCGGTCATGGCCAGGCGCAGGTCGGAGTCGATGTTGATCTTACACACAGCGCCCCGGGCGGCCTGACGCAGCTGCTCCTCGGGGATACCCACGGCGTCGGGCATCTTGCCGCCGTTCTCGTTGATCATCTTCACGAATTCCTGAGGCACGGAAGAGGAGCCATGGAGCACGATGGGGAAGCCGGGCAGACGCTTCACGACCTCGTCCAGGATGTCGAAGCGCAGGGGCGGGGGAACCAGCTCGCCCTTCTCATTGCGGGTGCACTGAGCGGCGGTGAACTTGTAAGCGCCGTGGCTGGTGCCGATGGCAATGGCCAGGGAGTCACAGTTGGTCTTGGAGACAAACTCCTCCACCTCTTCGGGACGGGTGTAGTGGGAGTCGGCGGCGGACACGTTGACCTCGTCCTCCACGCCGGCCAGAGCGCCCAGCTCGGCCTCGACGACGACGCCGTGATCGTGGGCGTACTCAACCACCTTCTTGGTGATCTCGATGTTCTCAGCGAAGGGCTTGGAGGAGGCGTCGATCATGACGGAGGTAAAGCCGCCGTCGATGCAGCTCTTGCAGGTCTCGAAGCTGTCGCCGTGGTCCAGATGCAGGCAGATGGGCAGGCCGGTCTCAATGATGGCGGCCTCAACCAGCTTCACCAGATAGGTGTGGTTGGCGTAGGCGCGGGCGCCCTTGGAAACCTGGAGGATCAGGGGGGCGTTGACTTCCTTGGCAGCCTCGGTGATGCCCTGGACAATCTCCATGTTATTGACATTGAAGGCGCCGATGGCGTAGCCGCCGTTGTAGGCCTTCTGGAACATTTCCTTAGTAGTTACGAGAGGCATAGTTGTCATCTCCTTTTCTTGATGCACCATGATTTTAACAGGTCTCCTTGATAATTTCAAGAGGACGTGGTATGATATTCCCGCAAAATCTAAATTTGTAAAAAATTTTTCATTCAACAGGAGGCAACTTTCATGAGTGAACTGAGAGGCGCTTGCATCATCGGCCAGTCCGGCGGCCCCACCGCCGTCATCAACGCCAGCGCTCTGGGCGTGATCCGTACCGCCCTGGACACCGACTGCATCACCCGGGTGCTGGGCGCCGCCCACGGCATCAAGGGCGTGCTGGACGATAAGCTGTATGATATGGGCCAGGAGGACGCCGCTGAGCTGGATCTGCTCAAGTACACCCCCTCCTCCGCCCTGGGTTCCTGCCGCTATAAGCTGGCCGACCCCGACAAGGACGACACCGACTATAAGCGTATCCTTGAGATCTTCAAGAAGTACGACGTGCGCTACTTCTTCTATAACGGCGGCAACGACTCCATGGACACCTGCAACAAGATCTCCAAGTATATGCAGAAGGTGGGCTATGAGTGCCGCATCATGGGCGTGCCCAAGACCATCGACAACGACCTGAACGGCACCGACCACTGCCCCGGCTTCGCTTCCGCCGCCAAGTATATCGCCACTTCCTGCGCCGAAGTGTGGCAGGACGCCCACGTCTATGATACCGGCATGGTCACCGTCATCGAGATCATGGGCCGTCACGCCGGCTGGCTGGCCGGCTCCGCCGCCCTGGCCTCCCTCACCGGCTGCGGCCCCGACCTGGTCTACCTGCCTGAGACCGACTTCGACATGGATCAGTTCGTCAAGGACGTGACCGACATCTACAACAAGACCGGCAAGTGCATGGTGGCCGTGTCCGAGGGCATCCACTATGCCGACGGCCGCTTCGTGTCCGAGGCTGAGACCTCCGCCACCGACGGCTTCGGCCACGCTCAGCTGGGCGGCCTGGCTGTCAAGCTGGCCGACATCATCAAGAACAAGACCGGCGCCAAGGTCCGCGGCATCGAGCTGTCCCTGCTGCAGCGCTGCGGCTCTCACGTGGGCTCCAAGACCGACATCGACGAGGCCTTCCTGGCCGGTAAGACCGCCGTGGAGGCCGCTGTGGCCGGCACCACCGACAAGATGGTGGCCTTCCAGTGCACCCGCGACGGCGGCTACAAGTGCGAGACCGTGCTGCAGCCCCTGGACATCGTGGCCAACTTCGAGAAGAAGGTGCCCCGCGAGTGGATCAACGAGGCCGGCAACGGCGTGAAGCAGGAATTCATCGACTACGTCCTGCCCCTCATCCAGGGCGAGGCCAACGGCCCCAAGGAGCACTCTCTGCCCCGCTTTGCCCGCCTGAAGAAGGTCCTGACCGTCGATATGTAATCCAACGACAGAAAAGAGCCGTTCCCACCATGGGAACGGCTCTTTTTATATACTGATAAAAAAGAAGAGGCGGCAGTGCCGCCTCTTCCCTGTTTTCCTTAAATCTTGGCGCAGATGAGATCGCCCATCTGCCTGGTGCCGATGGGGGTGACACCCGGCTCGGCGATGTCGGCGGTGCGCCAGCCCTCGGCCAGCACAGCGTCCACAGCGGCCTCCACCGCATCGGCCTCGGCGGCCAGGTGGAAGGAGTAGCGGAACATCATGGCCACCGACAGAATGGTGGCGATGGGGTTGGCCTTGTCCTGACCGGCGATGTCGGGGGCGGAGCCGTGGATGGGCTCGTAGAGGCCGGGAGCGGTGTCGCCGATGGAGGCGGAGGGCAGCAGGCCGATGGAGCCGGTGACCATGCTTGCCTCGTCGGACAGGATGTCGCCGAACATATTCTCGGTGACCACCACGTCAAACTGGCCGGGATCACGGACCAGCTGCATGGCGCAGTTGTCCACCAGCACGTCCTCGTACTGAACGTCGGAATACTCCTCCGCCAGACGGTGCATGACAGAGCGCCACAGGCGGGAGGTTTCCAGCACGTTGGCCTTGTCCACGGAGGACACCTTCTTGCGGCGGAGCCGGGCCAGCTCAAAGGCACGGCGGCCGATGCGCTCGATCTCCTTCTCGGAATAGGCCATCCGGTCGGCACACTCCACGCCCCGGTCGGGGGTGTCGTACTTCTCCCGCCGGCCGAAGTAGATGCCGCCGGTGAGCTCACGGACCATCATCAGGTCGATGCCCTTCTCGGCGGTCTCCTTCTTCAGGGGGCAGGCGTCCGCCATGGCAGGCCGCAGGGCGGCGGGGCGCAGGTTGGCGTACAGGCCCAGGTCCTTGCGGATGGCCAGCAGGGCGGTCTCGGGCCGCTGCTCGGCAGGCTTATCGCTCCCCCACTTGGGGCCGCCCACCGCGCCCAGCAGCACGGCGTCGCAGGCCTTGCACTTCTCAGCGGTGCCGTCGGGGTAGCTCTTCCCCACCGCGTCGGTGGCGCAGCCGCCCAGCAGCACGTCCTCATAGGTAAAGGTATGGCCGAATTTCCTGCCCACGGCCTCCAGCACCTTGACGGCCTCACCCACTACCTCGGGGCCGATGCCGTCGCCCCGGATCAAAGCGATTTTGTAATTCATTTCGCCACACCTCGCGCTTTCAGGGAGTTAAGCAGGCCGCCGGCCTGGATGATGTTGTCCACGAAGGCCGGGAAGGGCGCGGCCTGCCAGGTCTTGCCCTGGGTCTCGTCGGTGATGGTGCCGGTGGCAAAGTCCACGCTAACGGTGTCCCCCGCCTGGATGGCGGCGGCAGCCTCGGGGCTCTCCATGATGGGCAGACCGATGTTGATGGCGTTGCGGTAGAAGATGCGGGCGAAGGAGGGGGCAATGACGCACTTCACGCCGCAGGCCTTGATGGACAGGGGCGCGTGCTCCCGGGAGGAGCCGCAGCCGAAGTTGGCTCCGGCCACGATGATGTCGCCCTGCTCCACGGTGGAGGCGAAGTTGGCGTCAATGTCCTCCATGCAGTGGGAGGCCAGGGATTTCTCGTCGGGGGCGTTGAGGTACCGGGCGGGAATGATCACGTCGGTATCCACGTTGTCGCCGTACTTATATACTTTCAAGGATGTCACCCTTTCTTATTTGGTGCCTTGGGACCCGCCGCAGGCGGGACGCGCCAAGTGGCGCGTGCAAGCGTTTTGCTCTGCAAAACCTTGCCGCAGGGGCAATTCACTTGCCCCGAGGAAGAAAAATATGGGGGCCCGAACGCTGTTTACAGCGTTCGGGGATCGGCGACCACGCCCGCCACCGCGGAAGCGGCGGCCACGGCGGGGCTGGCCAGAATGATCTCGGAGGACACGGGGCCCATGCGGCCCACGAAGTTGCGGTTGGTGGTGGAGATGGCCCGCTCGTTGTCGGAGAGCACGCCCATATGGCCGCCCAGGCAGGGGCCGCAGGTGGGGGTGGACACGGCGCAGCCCGCCTCGATGAAGGTCTGGATCAGGCCCTCGGCCATGGCGTCCAGGGTGATCTGCTGGGTGGCGGGGATGACGATGCACCGCACCCCGCCGGCCACCTTACGGCCCTTGAGCACCGCTGCCGCCTGCCGCAGGTCGTCCAGACGGCCGTTGGTGCAGGAGCCGATCACCACCTGGTCGATGTGGGTGCCCTCCACCTGGTCGATGGTGCGGGTGTTGGAGGGCAGATGGGGCAGGGCCACCGTGGGCTGGAGGGTGTTCAGGTCAATGACGATCTCCTGGTCGTACACGGCGTCGGGGTCGGCCTCCACCGCCTCCCACTCACGGGTGACACGGCCCTTCAGGTAGGCACGGGTCTTGTCGTCCACCGGGAAGATGCCGTTCTTGGCGCCCGCCTCAATGGCCATGTTGGCGATGGTGAAGCGGTCGTCCATGGATAGCTCCCCTACCCCTTCCCCGGCGAACTCCAGGGACTTGTACAGAGCGCCGTCCACGCCGATCATACCGATCAGGTGGAGGATCACGTCTTTACCGGACACATAGGGCTGGAACTTGCCGGTGAGGGTGACCTTGATGGCGGCGGGCACCTTGAACCAGGCAAGGCCGGTGGCCATGCCGGCGGCCATGTCGGTGGAGCCCACGCCGGTGGAGAACATACCCACCGCGCCGTAAGTACAGGTGTGGGAGTCGGCGCCGATCATGCACTCACCGGGGGCGGTGAGGCCCTTTTCCGGCAGCAGAGCGTGCTCCACACCCATGCAGCCCACGTCATAGAAGTGGGTGATGTCAAATTCCTTGGCAAATTCCCGGGCCTGGGCGCACAGCTGGGCGGACTTGATGTCCTTGCAGGGGGTGGAGTGGTCCAGCACCAGGGCGATCTTGTCTTGATCAAATACCTGAGTCAGTCCCGCCTTGCGGAACTCGGTGATGGCGACGGGCGCGGTGATGTCGTTGCCCAGCACCAGGTCCAGCTTGGCCTCCACCAGCTGGCCGGGTACCACCTGGTCCAGTCCGGCGTGGCGGGCCAGGATCTTTTGGGTCATGGTCATTCCCATACGAGGGCGCCTCCTTATTTCTTGTTGGTATCAGCATACCATACCCCCTTGCCAGAAGAATGTAAACCATGCTACAATCTTACCGTAAGGGCAGGGCTTGTCCCCGTCCGCCCGAAAGGAGGAAACCGCCATGCTGCGCAACATCTGGACGCCTCTGGCCGACGGCCAGCCCATTCTGCACAAGGAGCCGGGAGAGCTGATCTATCTCCAGGACACCCGGGCGGATTGCTTTTATTATATTGTATCGGGCACCGCCAAGTGCTTCATCAGTTCCCCCGAGGGCGAGGAGCGTATCCTCACCCTCCCCCATGCCGGCGAGCTGATGGGCGAGGCCGCCTTCTTTGACGGCCAGCCCCGGGTATCCTCCGCCATGGCGGTGACCAGATGCCAGCTGGTGGCGGTGGACCGGCAGCACCTGACCCAGGTCTTTGCCGCCCATCCCGATCTGGCCATCGCCATGCTGGAGGACCTGGCCCGCCGTGTGCGGATGCTGTCGGGCCATGTGGACGGGGACTTTCTCCAGGCAGACAAGCGCATCGCCCGCCACCTGCTGACCATCCTGCCCTGGCCGGAGGATACGGTGCGCTGCACCCATGAGGAGATCGGCGCCTCCGTGGGCGTGAGCCGGGTAACGGTAAGCCGGGTGCTGGGCGAGTTCGATAAAAAGGGCTGGATCAGGACGGGCTACAAGAGCCTGAAGCTGACAGACCGCCGGGGCCTGGAGGGCTTTTTGCAGGATGAACACTGAAAAACGAAACGCGTGGGTCTCCGTAATGGGAGTCCCACGCGTTTCGTCGTAAGAGGGAATGGAAAGGTATCTTTACCAGTGGGCCTGGACCTCTTCCGCGTACTTGTCGCTGAAGATGGCCATGGCCGAGAGAATGGTGTCGTAGATCAGCACCGCAAGGAAGACGATCATACAAATGGCTTCCACATAGTAGAAGGGGGCCAGGGGGAAATGCAGGATGTCGGATACCGCGCCCTTGGTCACCTGCCGGGCTGCCCGGAAGAAGGTGGCGTAGGTCATCAGGCCGGCCAGCACGGTGGAGAGCACATTGCACAGGAAAAAGGGAATGAACTTGCTGCGGCCGGGAAAACGCTCGATGAGCAGCGTCATATGGATGTGGGTCTTATGGACCTGGCCGTAGGCGAAAGAGGCGAACACGGTACACATCAGGGTACACTGAGAGATCTCGTAGGCGCCCAGGATGGACTGACCGGTGATCTTGTTCATGATCACGTCCGCCACGTTGAGCAGCATCAGGAAGGCCACGCCGATGAAGCTGACCACGGCAAAGCCGTTGGCGGTCTTGTTCAATACCAAACCAAATTTTTTCATCACAATACCTCCCTACCCTGCCAGCAGACTCGGCACAAAGGTGGCGATACTGGGGAAGATCACCAGCAGGATGATGGTGACAAACAAGGTTCCGATGAAGGGCAGGATGCCTTTGAACACCGTGCCCAGGGATATCTTCTTGTCGATGCCCTTTACCACAAAGCAGCACATACCAACCGGCGGCGAGATGGAGCCGAAGTTCATAACCAGGATCACATAGATGCCGAACCAGATGGCGTCGAAGCCCAGGGCGGTGACGATGGGGTAGAAAATGGGCACGGTCATCATCATCATGGCCATTGCGTCCATGATCATGCCCAGGAACACATAGATCAGGGTGATGAGCAGCAGGATCAGATACTTGGAGACGTGCATACTCTCGATGGTGGAGGCCAGGGTCATGGGCAGCTGGGTGATGGCCAGGAAGCTGCTGAACACGCTGGCGCCAATGACGATGAGGAAGGTCATGGCGAAGGTGCGGGTGCATTCCTGGAGGGCGCTGAAAATGTTCTCCTTATTAAAGGTACGGCCGGGGAAGATCATCATCAGCATGGCCAGGAAGGAGCCGATGGCGGCGGACTGGGCCACGGAGAACCAGCCGGAGAACATACCGCCCAGCACGATGCCGAACAGGAACACCACGCCCAGGATCTCCTTCAGGGAGCAGATGCGCTCCTTCCAGGAGCACTTGGAGGTGGCGGGGGCCAGACCGGGGCAGATCTTGCACCAGATCACGATGGTGACCACGCCCAGGGCGGCCTGGAGGATGCCGGGCAGGATACCGGCGGAGAACAGGGCGTTGACCGACGTGGTGGTGAGCACCGCGTACAGGATCATGGGGGTGCTGGGGGGAATCAGAATACCAAGGGTGCCGCCGAAGGCGATGGAACCGGCGGAGAGGCGGTCGTCATACCCGGCCTTCCGCATTTCGGGCAGAGCCACGGTGCCCATGGTGGCGCAGGTGGCGGGGGTGGAGCCGCAGATGGCGCCGAAACCGGCACAGGCGGCCACAGTGGCGCCGGCCAGGTTGCCCGGCACACGGGAGAGCCACTTTTTACTGAAGTCGAACAGGCCTGAGGACAGCCTGGCCCGGTAGGCAAAGTTGCCCATGAGGATAAACAGGGGTACGACGATCATGCTGTAGCTGCCCGCCTGGGTGGAGGGCACAGTGGAAAGAACGGAGATGGCTGCCTTCACGTTGGTCATGGCCGCAAAGCCGATGAAGCCTACGGACATGAGCGCCATGCCGATGTTCATTCCCATGAAGATCAGCACCAGCAAAGCCGCAATGCCGATCAAACCGACGATGGTTGCATCCACAGGGAAATCCTCCTATCTTCGTAGTTGATACCCAAGGGGTCTGCCCTACTCGGCATATCTGTCATAAGCTGCCTGGCAGGACTCATAGTATTCGTAGGCGTCAAAGCTGTCGGTGGAATACTGCTCCGCCCAGCTGGACGCATAGGCGCCGGCCACCTGCTGGAAGCGCTCACGGTCCTCCTCGGGGATCTCAGCCATGACGCAGCCGCTGTCCAGCAGATCCTGCATATTCCCCTCCGCCGTGGCGTCCCACATCTCGGCAAACTTGAGGGAGGCATCCAGACCGGACCACTCCTCAAAGACCGCCTGATACTCCGGGGGCAGGGAGTTCCAGGTATCCTTGTTCATAATGGTCACAAAGGGAGCCTGGAACATCTCCACATCCAGCACGGACTTGGTCACCTCGCCCAGGCTGTAGTCGGCCACGCCGGTGGGCTCCAGCGCATAGCCCTGGATGTTGTTCTTGGAGATACCGTCGTAGATGTCGTTGGGAGACATGGAAATCACATTGCAGCCCAGGTCGCCCAGCACCTCGGCGATGCCGCCGCTGGGAGAGCGGATGGACAGGCCGTTCAGGTCGTCCAGGGAGTCGATTTCGGTGTTGGTGTACACGTAGTTCACCGGGTTGGGGAACATGACCAGGACCTTATAGTTGGACCACTCATCCCGCATCTCGGGGTACTGCTCCCACAGGTCCCACAGAACCTTGGTGCCCTGGACGCAGCTCTGGGCGCCCTGGCCGGGCACGGAGATCACGTCGGTCAGGGGGTACTGTCCGTAATAGAAAGAGGTAAACAGCCAGCCGATGTCGCAGGCGCCGTCGGACACCATGTCAGCCACGTCGGTGGAGGAAGCCAGAGTGCCGGAGCCGAAGAGGCTGATCTTCACATGGCCGTCGGTTTTGGCTTCGATATCGTCAAACATGGCCTGGAACTGGCGGCCGATGGGGGTGTCGGCAGCCGTGTGCATGGAGAAGGTCAGATGATAGTAATCTTCTGTACTTCCCTGCTCCTTGCTTCCGCAGGAGGCCAGGGCAAAGGTCAGCGCGAGGGCGAGGATCAGTGCAGATATTCGTTTCATATCATTTCTCCTGTCTGAGCTGTTCGTCTGGCGGCGGGCCGGTTTACTCGATGGTCAGCAGTACCGCGCCGGATTTCACCTTGTCGCCCACCGCAACCTTGACTTCCTTGACGGTGCCCTCCTTGGGGCAGGGAATGGGCTGCTCCATCTTCATGGCCTCCATAGTGCCCAGGATATCGCGGACTTTCACGGCGTCGCCGGCCTTGACGTTGAGGGCGATGATGGTACCGGGAATACGAGCTTTCACATCCATGATTGATTCCTCCTGAATAATTATTCATATTGTACTGTAACTGTCAATGGTAACCTATACCAGGTGAATGGTGGTGACGAAGATACCGGCGGCAATGGCCGAGGTGATGACGCCGGAGATGTTGGCGCCCATGGCCACCGGCAGAATGATGGCGAAGGGGTTTTCATCCTGGGCGGCGTGCTGGGCCAGCTTGGCGGTGGTAGGCACGCAGGACACGCCTGCGATGCCGATGGTGGGGTTGAAGTCCTCCTTCCTGGCCTTGTGGACCAGGTAGACGATCCAGCCGCCGATGAGGCCGCCCACGGCGGACACCGCCAGGGCCAGGATACCGATGACCAGGATCACGATGACCGTGGGGTTGAGGATGGTGGACGCCTCGCACAGCACGCCCAGGATCAGCCCCAGGAAGAAGGTACCGAAGTAGGACAGGCCCTCCTCCAGCAGCTCGGTATATTTGTTGATCTTGGCCTCCTTGACGGCCATACCGATGAAGAAGGACAGGATCAGGGGGGCGGCCACCGGCAGCAGCAGGCAGAGCACCGCACAGGTGATGATGATGAACAGGAACTTGGACTTGCGGGAGACCTCGGGCACGTCCACGTACATATCGATGCCCCGGTACTTTTTGGGCACCAGCGCCTTGATGATGTAGGGATAACCGCCGTAGGTCAGGCTCAGATAGAGGTATGCGATGATGGAGATGGGAACGAAGAGTTCAGGGGCCATCATCAGCGAGGAGAAGAGCACCATGGGGCCGTCTGCGCCGCCAATGGTGGCCATGGCGGCGGACTGCTCAGGGGTCAGGCCGAAGCCCATAACGCCCACCAGCAGGGCCACGAAGGTGCCCATCTCGGCGAAGATGGCGATGATCATGGAGCTCCAGGGCTTGGCCAGCAGGAAGCTGATCTCACTGCGGGCGCCGATGCCCATAAACACCAGACAGGCGATGAGGCCGTTGGAGAAGGTCAGGTTGTAGATGGGCTGCAGGAAGTTGATCTGCATGGTGTCCACAATGGCGGCCGCGTCGGAGACCAGGGGGTCCAGCAGCAGGTTGCCCACCGACCCGGAGGTCAGGAACATGGTGCCGCAGTTGACGGCGATCATGCCCAGGCCCATAGGCACCATGATGAGGGGTTCCAGGGTGCGCTTGAAGCCCAGCACCGCCAGCACCACGCCGAAAATGATCAGCACGATACGGGCCACGGCAATGGTGGGATCTACGGCAAAGAAGGTCCCAATACCGGGAAACAGCTGTAAAAAGAATTCCATGTTAGCCTTCCTCCTCCCCTTCGTCCTCCGCGCCCTCTGAGCGCCCGGTCAGTTTGCTGATGCCCACGATGATGGCCACCACCAGCAGCGAGATCACTGCGGTCAGACCGTATGTCATTAAGGTATAAGGGATAATGCCCATACTTCTCCACCTCTCACAGCGGCATATTGCCGCGGGGGTGCGGCTGCCGTTCCTTCTGCTCCAGCAGTTCCAGCGCCTCCATCAGGAAAGCGCGGGTCTGGGCGGGGTGGATCACCAGATCCACAAAGCCACGGGCGGCCGCCATATAGGGGGTTGCAAACTGCCGGGAATAGAGTTCGATCTTCTCCGCACGGGCGGCCTCCGGGTCCTCCGCGGCCTGGATCTCCTTGCGGAACACCACATTGGCGGCGCCGGCGGCCCCCATCACCGCGATCTCGGCGGTGGGCCAGGCGTAGACAAAGTCGGCGCCCAGGTCCTTGGAACACATGGCCAGGTAGGAGCCGCCGTAGGCCTTGCGGAGCACCACCGTCAGCTTGGGCACCTCGGCCACCGAGTAGACGTACAGCAGCTTGGCTCCGTGGCGGATGATGCCGGCGTGCTCCTGGTCGGCGCCGGGCAGGAAGCCGGGCACATCCACCAGGTTGACCAGCGGCACATCAAAGGCGTCGCACAGCTGGATGAACCGGGCCGCCTTGTCCGAGGCGTTGATGTCCAGGCTGCCGCCCATGGAGAAGGGCTGGTTTGCGATGACCCCCACGCTGCGCCCGCCGATGCGGCCGAAGCAGGTGACGATGTTGTCGGCGTACCAGGGCTGCAGCTCCATGCAGCTGTCCGGGTCCAGAATGGCGTCGATGACGTCGTGAACGTCGTAGGGCAGATTGGAGTGGTCGGGAATCACCCCGTCCAGCTCCGGGCGGTTCTCATCTCCCGGCACATAGGGCATCCGGGGGGGCTTCTCCCCCGCCCTGGAGGGCAGGTAGCCCAGCAGCTTCCGCACCGCCTGGAGGGCCTCCTCCTCGCTTCCGGCAGCCAGGTGGGCCACGCCGGAGACCGTGGTGTGGGTGTCGGCTCCGCCCAGCTCCTCGCCGGAGATTTCCTCGCCGGTGGTGGCGGCAATGACGGAGGGGCCGGTGATGAACATCTGGCTCTCCTTGTCCACCATGATGATGAAGTCGGTAAGCGCCGGAGAGTAGACCGCGCCGCCGGCGCAGGGGCCCATGATCACCGAGATCTGGGGGATGCGGCCGGAGCAGCGGGCATTGCGGTAGAAGATCTGGCCATAGCCGGACAGGGCGTCCACCGCCTCCTGGATACGGGCTCCCCCCGAGTCGCACAGGCCCACCACCGGACAGCCGGCGGCCAGGGCCATATCCATGATCTTGCAGATCTTGGCGGCGTGCATCTCACCCAGAGAGCCGCCCTGGGCGGTGAAGTCCTGGGCGTACACAAACACGGTGCGTCCGTCCACCTTGCCGTAGCCGGTGACCACGCCGTCGGCGGGGATGTCCTTCTCCCCCATGCCGAAGGCGGTGCAGCGGTGGCGCACAAAGCGGTCCACCTCCGTGAAGGTGCCCTTGTCCAGCAGCATCTCAATGCGCTCCCGGGCGGTCTGTTTGCCTAGCTTATGCTGCTTGTCCACGGCCTTGGGGCCGCCGCAGGCCAGCACTCTGGCGCTCTCCGCCTCCAGCTGGGCGATCTTTTCCGATGTGGTCATGGGCTCACTTCCTTTCGCACAGTTCCAGCAGTACGCCGTGGGTGGCCTTGGGATGGAGGAAGGCGATGCGGGCGCCGCCGGCGCCATAGCGGGGAGTCTGATCAATCAGGCGGACCCCTTTCTCCTTCAATTCCGCCAGGGCGGCGTCAATGTCGTCCACCCGGATGGCGATGTGCTGGATGCCCTCGCCGTTCTTCTCGATGAAGCGGGCAATGGGGCCGTCGGGAGAGGTACTCTCCAGCAGCTCCAGCTCACTGTCGCCGCAGGGGAGGAAAGCAACCGTTACCTTCTGCTCCTCCACCACCTCTGTACCCTTGCTCACAAGGCCCAGGGTCTGCTCGTACCACTGGATGGCCGCCTCCAGATCCTTGACCGCAACGCCTACATGATCAACTCTCGTGCATTCCATAACCGGAACCTCCCATGTTTATCTGCCGTACAAACTCCTCTGCCCACTGATAGGGGCTTCCCTTTCGCGCTTGAAAGGTCTCCATGGCCTGCCGGAAATCCGCCCCCTCCAACAGGGGCGCCAGCAGCCGTCGTTCCATACCGTCCCGGATCTGGGTGAGCAGCTCGCTTTGCAGCCGAATTGTCCGGCGGCGTGCCAACTCGCCGGAGTCCTCCAGCTGCCGGAACCGCTCCTCCATGGCCCGGCACAGCTCTGCAACGCCCTGATTCTGGGCGGCGGACACCAGAAGCACAGGCAGTTCCTGCTTGTCCTCCTCGCCCAGACTGAGCATGGTCCGCAGTTCATTTGCGGTGCGGTCCGCCCCGGGCCGGTCGGCCTTGTTCACCGCGAACAGGTCGCCGATCTCCAGGATGCCCGCCTTGATGGCCTGAACGTCGTCCCCCAGGCCGGAGACCGTCAGCACCAGCACCACGTCGGCGGTCTCCACCACCGCCACCTCGGACTGGCCTACGCCCACCGTCTCCACCAGGATCAGGTCAAAGCCGCAGGCGTCCAGCACATGGATGGCACCGGAGCTGGCGGGCGACAGGCCGCCCAGCCTGCCCCGGGTACCCATGGAGCGGATGAACACGCCCTCGTCCAGGGTCAGCTCCCCCATCCGCACCCGGTCGCCCAGGATGGCTCCTCCGGTGAAGGGACTGGTGGGGTCCACCGCCAGGATGCCCACCCGCAGGCCGGCCTGCCGCCAGCACTTGGTCAGGGCGTTGGTCAGGGTGCTCTTTCCGGCCCCCGGCGGGCCGGTGATGCCGAATACCCGGGCGCGCCCCGTCCGGGGCCAGACCTGGTCCAGCACCGCCCGGGCAGTGCCTCCCCCCTCCTCTACTCCGCTGATGAGTCGGGCTGTTGCCCGCTTGTCACCGGCGCGGGCCCGGGTCAGGAGGGCATCCCAGTCCCGGGTCATTCCTTGGCTCCGCAGCGCTCCCGCAGGAAGTCCACCGTCTCGGAGGTGGGGGTGCCGGGGGTAAAGACCTCGGCCACACCGGCCTGCTTCAGGCCGGGAATGTCCTCCTCGGGGATCACGCCGCCGCCAAAGACCAGAATATCGTCCGCGCCCTGCTCCCGCAGCAGCTCAATGACCCGGGGAAACAGGTAGTTGTGGGCGCCGGAGAGCAGAGACAGCCCCACGGCGTCCACATCCTCGGCGATGGCCGCCGCCACGATCTGCTCGGGACTCTGGCGCAGGCCGGTGTAAATGACCTCAAACCCGGCGTCCCGCAGCGCGCGGGCTACTACCTTGGCCCCCCGGTCATGGCCGTCCAGACCGGGCTTGGCAATCAAAACGCGGATCTTCTTCTCACTCATCTCAAAGCACCTCCATGGGGCGATACTCCCCAAATACCTTCCGCAGTTCTCCACAGATCTCGCCTTCGGTGCAGTACACCCGGGCGCAGTCCAGAATGTAGGGCATCAGGTTGCCGGTGCCCTGGGCGGCGGTACGCAGGGCCTCCAGGCGCTGACGCACCAGCACGTTGTCACGGCCCGCCTTCATGGCCTGAAGCTTTTTGATCTGGTTTTCGGCCACCGAGGAATCGATGTGCATCAGGCCCTTGACCGGAGGCTCTTCGATGGTGAATTTGTTGACGCCCACCACGATCTGCCGGCCGGATTCCACCTGCCGCTGATACTGGTAGGAGCTTTCGGCGATCTCCCGCTGGATGTAGCCCTGCTCCACCGCCTTCACCGCGCCGCCCATCTCGTCGATCTTGGCGATATAGGCCTCGGCGGCGGCCTGGAGCTCATCGGTCATGTGCTCCACATAGTAGCTGCCGGCCAGAGGGTCGATGGTGTCGGCCACGCCGCTTTCGTAGGCCACGATCTGCTGGGTCCGCAGGGCGATGCGCACCGAGTCCTCCGTGGGCAGGGCCAGGGCCTCGTCCCGGCTGTTGGTGTGCAGGGACTGGGTGCCGCCCAGTACGGCGGCCAGGGTCTGGATGGCCACACGCACGATGTTGTTGTCGGGCTGCTGGGCGGTGAGGGTGGAGCCGCCTGTCTGGGTGTGGAAGCGGAGCATCATGGACCGGTCCTTCTTGGCGTGGAAGCGATCCTTCATGATCTTGGCCCACAGCCGGCGGGCGGCCCGGTACTTGGCCACCTCCTCCAGCAGGTTGTTGTGGGCGTTGAAGAAGAAGGACAGCCGTCCGGCGAAGTCGTCCACGTCCATGCCGGCCTCCAGGGCAGCCTCCACATAGGCAATGCCGTCGGCCAGGGTGAAGGCGATCTCCTGAGCGGCGGTAGCCCCCGCCTCCCGGATATGGTAGCCGGAGATGGAGATGGTGTTCCACTTGGGTACGTTCTGGGCACAGAACGCAAAGGTGTTGGTGATCAGCCGCATGGAGGGGGCCGGAGGGAAAATATAGGTGCCCCGGGCGGCGTACTCCTTGAGGATATCGTTCTGGATGGTGCCCTTCAGGGCGGAGGCGGGTACTCCCTGCTTCTCCGCCGCGGCGATGTAAAAGGCCAGCAGCACCGCAGCAGGGGCGTTGATAGTCATGGAGGAGCTCACCTTATCCAGGGGGATGCCCTGGAACAGCGTCTCCATATCCGCCAGAGAGTCGATGGCCACGCCCACCTTGCCCACCTCGCCGTGGGCCATGGGGTCGTCCGAGTCGTAGCCGATCTGGGTGGGCAGGTCAAAGGCGATGGAAAGCCCCGTCTGTCCCTGCTCCAGCAGATACTGGTAGCGCTTGTTGGATTCCTCCGCCGTGGCAAAACCGGCGTACTGGCGCATGGTCCAGAAGCGGCCCCGATACATGGTGGGCTGGATGCCCCGGGTAAAGGGGTACTGGCCGGGGTAGCCCAGCTTCTCCTCATAGCTGCCCGCCGCATCTTCCGGCGTGTACAGCCGCTCCACCGGGATGCCGCTGCTGGTCTCGAAGTCAGTCCGGCGTTCCGGGTTCTTTTCCAAAGCCTTTGCCACGGTCCCGGCTTCCCACTGTTGCTTCCCGTTCATTTCATACACTCCTTCTGCTCTGCTGGTAGTCCGGCTCAGGCCAGGAACGAGATGACCAGCATCTTGGCCACAATGTCGCCGGTGTTCTTGCTCTCACGGCCCTGTTCAGGGCTGAAATGGATGGAGTCGCCGGCGTGGAGAACGTGCCGGGCGCCGTCGTCGGTGGTGACGGTCATCTCCCCTTCCACGATGTAGTACAGCAGCTCCTTGGGGGACTTGGCCATCTTGGCGCCGCCGCCGGGCTGGAAGTGGGACAGGCCCAGGGTGATGTGGCCGTCCACATCGGCGGCGTCGTGGAGCCGGGTGGCCAGCATATCATAATGACCGGCAGCCTCATAGGGCTTGGCCTGATCGGCCATTGTCACAAAATAACTCATGTTGTATTCCTCCTGTTATTGAATGGTCTCCACGACCGTGGCCATGCCCATGCCGCCGGCAATGCAGAGGGTGGCAAGGCCATAGCGCAGGCCGCGCTTGTTCAGTTCGTGCACCAGCGTCACCAGGATGCGGCTGCCCGAGGAGCCGATGGGATGGCCCAGGGCGATGGCGCCGCCGTTGACGTTGATGATGTCGGTCCGGTTCTCCAGCCCCAGCTGGCGGATACAGCCCAGAGACTGGGCGGCAAAGGCCTCGTTGAGCTCGATGAGCTGGATGTCATCCAGGGTCAGCCCGGCCATCTCCAGAGCCTTCCGGGTGGCAGGCACGGGGCCCAGTCCCATAAAGCGGGGGTCCACACCGGCGGAGGCCACGCTGACGATGCGGGCCAGAGGTTTGAGCCCCAGCTCACCGGCCAGCTGGGCGTCCATCAGCACCAGCATGGAGGCGCCGTCGTTGCGCCCGGAGGAGTTGCCCGCCGTCACGGTGCCTTCGGGCGGAAGGAAGGCGGGTTTCAGCCGGGAGAGGGCCTTCATAGAGGTCTCCCGGGGAAATTCGTCGGTATCGAAGGTGATATCGGGCTTTTTGCGGCCCTGGGGCACCGTCAGGGGAACGATCTCATCCCGGAATCGGCCGGAGGCGATGGCGGCCCGGGCCTTCTCCTGGGAAGCCAGGGCAAAGCGGTCCTGCTCCTCCCGGCTGATGTTCATTTTGGCGGCAATGTTCTCCGCCGTGATGCCCATGTTGAACCGTCCGTAGATGTCCTGGGGCTGGGAACAGAACTGGGCCTCGGTGAGGGAGTCCTTCAGCTGGGTATTTCCCGTCCCCACGCCCCAGCGGGCGTCGGACAGATAGAAGATGGCGTTGGACATACTCTCGGTGCCGCCGGCCAGTACCACCCGGTCCTGTCCGGTGCGTATGGCGTTAAAGCCGCAGTTCACCGCCAGCATACCGGAGGCGCAGGCACACATGACGGTGCTGGCCGGTACCGACTCGGGAATGCCCGCCTGGAGGGCGGCCACCCGGGCGGTGTTGGAGCAGTCGGAGGACTGGCGGCAGTGGCCCAGAAAGACCTCGTCCACCTGCCCCGGCTCCAGGCCGGTGCGCTCCAGGGCGGCGGTCATCACCGCTCTGGCCAGCGCGTCGGCCTTCAGGGGCTTCAGGCTGCTTCCAAAGGAGCCTACCGCCGTGCGGCAGGCGTCTACGATCACCACATCTCTCATGGCGGACCTCCTAAATGGTGGTATCGATTAGATCGCCGGTGGCCCGCAGCACCTGGAACAGCAGGTGATCCCGCCTGGCGCACAGCTCTTCCCGGCTGCGTCCGGCATAGTCGTAAAAGCCCTTGCCGGTCTTGACCCCCAGCTCCCCCTTGTCCACATGGTCAAAGAGGGCCGCCGGGTGCTTGCTGGTCTCGGGCATGACATAGCTGCCGTTGACGATATTGCTGGCGCTGATGTCCAGGCCGGTAAAGTCGTACCGCTGCACCAGGCCCAGCACCATGCCGCGGGGCATCAGAGAGGCCTTGACCGCCAGATCCAGCTGCTCGGGGGTGCAGACGCCCTGCTCCAGCAGGTAGAACACCTCGGTGTTCAGCAGAATCTGGAGCCGGTTGATGATGTAGCCGGGCACATATTTCTCCAGCCGGACCGGCTTTTTGCCGCAGGCGCGCAGCAGGGCCAGAATGGTCTCCATGGTCTCCTCGGAGGTCTCCTCCCCTTTTGCCACCTCCACCAGAGGCAGGATCTGGGGGGGCGCGAACCAGTGGGCGGCGGCAAAGTTGGCTTTGCGGCCCTCAGGGGCCAGCTTGAAGGGGTCCAGCGAGGAGGCGTTGGACACCAGGATACCCTCCGGGGGCAGCAGCTCGTCCACCTGGGCAAAGACGGAGCGCTTGATCTCCGGTTTTTCCGCCACGGTCTCCTGGACGAACTGAACTCCGTCCAGGGCCTCGGCCAGCACATCGGTAAAGCTGACCCGGCGGTATACGGCGTCTGCCTCCTCCACGGAGAGCAGATCTTCCCGCACATAGGTGTCCAGATTGGCCAGCAGCATCTCCCGTGCCTTGTCCAGAGCGGGCTTGCTGATGTCGTACAGGCGCACTTCCCGGCCGCTCATGGCGTAGCTCTGGGCGATGCCGGGACCCATGGTGCCCGCGCCCAGTACCGCGATGCGCTTGATATCTTCCAGTTTCATTGCCGGTATCCTCCCCTGTACATCAGACGTGCTTGGTCAGACCCAGAATGGACCGGGCCTCGTCGGGCGTTGCAATGCTCCGGCCGGCCAGCTCGCCCAGCTTAATGGCACGCTCCACCAGGGAGACGTTGGTGGCCAGCACGCCCTTCTCCATAAGGATGTTGTCCTCCAGGCCCACCCGCAGGCCGTCGCAGCCCTCGGCCAGGCCGATGAGCATACAGGGCATATGGTCCCGGCCGATGCCGGTGATGGACCAGGTGGAGCCGGGCTGCATCTTGGGCAGCAGGTAGGCCAGGGAATCGGCGTTGCCCCGCATACCGCCCGCCACGCCCAGCACGAACTGGTAGTGGATGGGGCCCTTGAGCACGCCCTTCTTCACGTAGTAGTCCACGTTGCCCATCATGCCGCCGTCGAAGATCTCGCATTCGGGCTTGATGCCCAGCTCCTGCACGTCATGGCCCAGCTGCTCCAGGAAGGCGGGGGTGTTGGTGAACACATAGCTGTTGGCCCAGTTCATGGTGCCGGGGTCGTAGGAGCACATCTCGGGCTTGAGGATGGGCAGGTGGGCCCGCCGTACGTCCTCGGGCCACTTGGAGCCGGAGGTGGTCAGGTTGAGCACCGGGTCCACCCCGGCCTTGGCGCACTCCTCCCGGACCAGATCCACCACCTGGCAGAAGCGCTTGGTGTCCATGGAGTTGATGCCGTTCTCGTCCCGGACGTGGATGTGGATCACCGCGGCGCCGGCCTTGGCGCAGGCCACGGCGTCCGCTGCGATCTCCTCCGGGGTGATGGGCACATAGGGGGTCTGGGCCTTGGTGGTGCCCGCGCCGCACAGAGCAGCGGTAATGATCAGTTTCTTTCCCATGTCGGCTGCCTCTTCTCTGTTAGCCGACCGCGGTCAGGCCGCCGTCGGGATAGATAATATTGCCGGTCACAAAGTCGGAGGCGGGGCTGGCCAGGAACACGGCAGGACCCACGCAGTCCCGAGGCACGGCCATCCGGCGCATGGGCAGGGCTTCGGCCTGCTGCTTGCGGTAGGCGTCGCCGCCCCGCTGCTCGATGACGGCGGTCATCATGGGGGTCTCGGTAACGGTGGGGGCAATGGCGTTGACGGTGATGCCGTGGGGGCCGAACTCGGAAGCCAGCTGACGGGTCATCATGTCCACGGCGCCCTTGGTGCTGCAATAGGCGGCGTTGCCGGGGGCGCGGGTGGCGATCTTGCCGCGGACGGAGGAAACATTGATGATCTTGCCGTAGCCATGCTCCATCATCTGCTTGCCGAAGTGCTTGCAGCACATCATGACGCCGGCCACGTTGACGCTGAGCATCTGCTGGAACACCGCCATGTCAAAGTCCTGGGCGGGGAACTTCTTGTTCAGGCCCTGGGAGTTGACCAGGATATCCACCTGGCCCATGTCCTTGACGGTGGCGGCCACCAGCGCCTGCACGCTCTCCTCGTTGGAGGCGTCCACGGTGTACCAGCTCACGTCCTTGCCGCAGGCTTCCTTGATCTCGGCGGCGGCCCGGATCAGGGACTCCTCCTTCCGGCTGGCGATGGCCACCTTGGCGCCGGCCTCGGCCAGACCCTGGGCGATGGCCTGGCCCAAGCCGCCGGCGCCGCCCACCACTACTGCGTTTTTACCCGCGAGAGAAAACAGTTCCATGTTCATTCTCCTCCTCAATCGTTGCCGCTCTCAAAGCGGAAGTCGCCGTCGGGATCGGTGATGGCCAGCACACGGACGATACATCCGTCGCCGCCCTTCCACCGCCAGGGGAAGGCCATGAAGAAGCACCGCTTGCCGGTGATCTCATCCAGCTGGCCGCCCACGTTCTCGATGCCGGGGATGTGGCCCTTGACCATCAGGTTCTTGTGGGCGTCCTCCCACAGGGGGAAGTCCACCTTGGGGTCCCGGCCGTAGGTCTGCTTCCACTCCTCAATCAGGTGGGGCTGGGTGGGGCCAAGGCCGTGGTCCACCAGCTTGGTGGCGATGGGGTGGTCGTTGGCCTGGCAGCCGTAGCCCACCAGCTTGACCTTGTGCTCCACCAGCCAGTTGGCGCCGGCGCCGTTAATGCCGCAGCCGTAGGCGAAGTAGTCGTCACAGTCGGCCCACTTGTGATGGAAGCCGGTGTTGATCATCACGATGTCCCCTTCCTGGATCTTGGGGGTGGCGGCCTCCAGATCCTCGGGAGTGATGATGCCCCACTTCTCTTTGGGGATGGAGACGCACACGCCGGTGCCGCACAGCTGCCACAGGGGGTAGTCCATGATGTCGGGGGTGTTCTCGGTCACATGGAGGGGGGCGTCCATGTGGGTGCCCCGGTGCATGATTCCTTCCCAGTTGACCTCGTAAACGCCGTCCTTGGCGTGGAACTTCAGGACGTCGATATCAACGCCGGGATGGGAGGGCCACTCCGGCATGAACTGTCCGTAAGTATGGGTCAGATCGTAAACTTTCAGGCTCATAATTTCACTCCTTCCTCCCTCAGGCCTCGCCGGAGTCGATCCGGCAGGTACCATTGGGGTCGATCATTGCCACGAACCGGACGATGCAGGCGTCGCCGTGTTCAAACTTCCAGGGGGTAGCCACGAAGGTAGCCCGCTTGCCGGCGATCTCGTCGAGATCGCCGCCGGCCTGGATGATTAGGGGAATACCGGCGCCCAGCAGGGTCTTGCCGGCGATGTTCCACTTGCCGTGTTCCTTCTTGGGGTCCAGCCCGGTGGCCTTCTCGTACTCCCCCGCCAGCCGCTTCATCTGGGGGCCGCCCCGGTGGGGACCCATGGAGGTGGCCAGGGGGCAATCAACGAAGGGGGTGTCCACCGCTACCATGCGGCACTTCTTGTCCACCAGATACTGAGCGGCGTCCTCGGTGAGGCCGGGGGCCTCGCCGAAGTATTCCAGAGCGTCGGAATACTTGCGGTGCCAGCCGGTGTTGATGACCACGATGTCCCCTTCCCGCACAATACCGGCCTCTTCCAGGTCCCGGGCGGTGATGGTCTCATAGCTGCCCTTGGGTACGTCCAGCACCACGCCGTTGCCGAAGAAGCGGTCGGGCGAGATGGAGGCCAGGTCCGCCCCCCGCTGGATCAGGTGAATGGGAGCTACCATGTGGGTGCCGGTGTGCATGGAGGTGCTGGTCTTCCAGGCCAGCACGCCGTGCTGGGCGTGCTTGACGGCACGGACCATTTTCACATCCTCCTGGCCGGGATAAGACGGCACGCCGTGTCCCCAGACGTGGGAGAGTTCCAGCAGCTTCAGGCCGGTCCTCGGGTCAGTAACGAACGACATGAACACATTCCTCCTATTCGTTTGATGATGGATTTCGCACTAGTTCTCATGGACTATGGCCCTATCTTAACACCCTCACCACTGGGTCACTACGGAGAGTTGCTACAGTCGAAGCCTGTCGGTTTTGAGCATTTCCTACGAGAGCGGGCCGCTTTCCGCCGCTGTATCCGTCACAATCACAAAATGCTTGTGCTTTTTTTCACAAACTGCTATAATACCCCTCAGTACGTTTAACCGGTGTATGCAGGGAGGTGTGTGATCCATGAAACTGAGTATGTGGACCCTCTACGACTGGCTGGAAAAGAAGGGTTTCCAGCCTACCGCAGCCATTTCCGACGGAAAACCGCACATTGAGGGACTGCGCTTTCCCCAGAATGGACAGGAGTACGACCCTACCGGCGATTTTGCACAAATCGTCCCGGGCCGGGCCGCCTCGGGGGGCGGTTCCTTCCAGACCGCACTGGTGTGCGGGGTGGATATGGTGCTTCTGCCCTCGGCCAACGCCCAGCAGCTGTGCAACGAGGTCCTGGAGGCCTTCTCCTTTTTTGACCGGTGGGAGCGCCGTCTGCTGATGGCTCTGCTGGAGGGACGGAGCCTGCAGGATCTGCTGGACATTGCCCATCAGGTCTTTCAGCGGCCCATGTTCATCAAAAGCGACAGCAGCTGGGTGTTTGCCATCACCGGCGGCTATGACATCAGCGTCCACCCCGACTGGGCCCGGCTGGAGGACAGCGCGGTTACCAAGCAGTCGGATTTCAACGCGGTCAAGGCGGTGAGCCTGGACCCGGAGTTCCAGATGACCTTTTTGCAGCACTACCCCGCCATCCTCATGTCCCCCTTCTACCAGGGCAACGTGCTCCACGCCAACGTGTGGCTGGAGGACCGGCGGGTGTGCGAGATCGTGGCAGTGGAGAACGGCCGTCCCTTCGTCCAGGGGGATGTACACCTGATGTACCAGTTCTCCGCCATCGTGGAGCGGTATATGAAGTCCAACCGTCCCCTCTACCTCTCCCTGTCCGGCCTGTCCGCCTTCTTCGTGGATCTGATCGACGGCCAGCCGGTGACCCCCCTCAACTTCGATGTGGCCCGGAAAACCGCCAACTGGGGGGAGCGGGACGACCTGACGGTGGTGTGCATCGGCGGATGCAGCCAGTGCGAAACCCCCATTATGAGCGTGCTGCGGGAGCGGCTGATGGACACCCTGCGCTACAGCTGCACCTTCTCCTACAACAGCCAGATTGTCTGTGTGGTGGACGTGAGCAAAAATGACGGCTACGACGCCCTCATTCAGTTTCTCAGCGAGCTGATCCCTCAGGACGCCTTCCGCTGGGGAGTGAGCTATGAATTTACCGGCATCGAACAGGTTCCCGATCACTACCGGCAGGCCGCCCAGCTGCTCCAGCGGGCCTGCGCCGCCGGCAAAACCAGCCTGACCATGTATGAGGCGGTGCTCTCCCTGATGGAGGAGCGGCTCAACAGCCTGCCTGAGCTGCAAAGCCTGGTCCATCCCGACGTGCGGCGGCTCCAGCAGATCGACCGGCAGAGCGAGTCCCAGTACGTCAAGACCCTGCTGGAATATCTGATCTGCGGCGGCAACTACACCGACACCGCCCAGCGGCTGGGCCTGCACCGCAACAGTCTGATCTACCGCATGACCCGCATTCAGGAGATCATCCACTGCAATCTGGACGACCTGCACACCCGGAAAGTGCTCCTCTTTTCCCTGCTCATCTCCAACAACATTGGTGTTTAACCACAAAAGGGGCTTCCCCCACAGCCGCAGCTGTGGGGGAAGCCCCTGAATTTGTTGGAAGGCCTGAAAAAAGCGCGGTTCCCCCTGTACATTTCTGGCAGAAGCCGGTATAATATCATGTCTGCAAAACGCGAAATGACCCGAACTATGGGGAGGAATTGGATTTGTTCACCATCAAGAGCTACGTGTTTCCCGAGACCCTGGAGGAAGCTGACGAGCTGCTCCAGCGGGACACCCGGACCAGCGTCATCCTGGGTGGCTGCTGCTGGCTGAAAATGGGCCGCCGCCGCATTGGCCGCGCCATCGACCTGACCCGGCTGGGGCTGGACCAGATCGAAGTGAAGGACGGCTATCTGGAGCTGGGGGCCTCGGTCACCCTCCATCAGCTGGAGACCCAACCCGCCGTCACCTCCCGCTTTGACGGCATTCTGGGGGACTGTGTATCCCACATCGTGGGGGTACCCTTCCGCAACTGCGCCACCGTGGGAGGCTCTGTGTTCTCCCGGTTCGGCTTCTCCGACCTGACCTGCGCCCTGCTGGCGCTGGACGCCACCGTGGTGCTCCATCGGGGCGGCGAGCTCCCCCTGGCGGAGTTCATGGCCTCCCCCATCGCCTTCAACGATATCCTGCTGAAGGTACGCATCAAGGACGACGGCCGCCGGGCCGCCTATCAGAGCGTCCGCCGCTCCACCACCGACTTCCCCACCCTGGCGGCGGCGGTGAGCTGCCGGGGCGGCCAGTGGACCGTGTCGGTGGGCGCCCGTCCCGCCCGGGCAGTGCGGTGCGAAAGTGCCGCCGCCTGCCTCAACGAGGGCAAGGGGGCCGCAGCTGCCGGACAGGCCGCCGCTGAGGAGCTGACCTACGGCACCGACCTGCGGGCCGGGGCGGACTACCGGAAGAAGCTGGCCGCTGTACTGGTGCGCCGGGCGGCAGAGCAGTGCATGGAGGAGAACAAGGGATGAAAGTCAAGATCACCGTCAACGGGATGCTGTATAACAAGCACATCCCCAACGATATGATGCTGCTGGAGTTTCTGCGCAAGTACGGCTACGTCAGCGTGAAGCGGGGCTGCGACACCAGCAACTGCGGCCTGTGTACCGTTTGGGTGGAGGGCAAGCCGGTGCTGTCCTGCTCCTACCCCGCCGCCCGGGCCGACGGCCTTAACGTCACCACCCTGGAGGGCGTGAAGGAGGAGGCCACCTCCTTCGGTCGGTACATGACCGCCCAGGGCGCCGAGCAGTGCGGCTATTGCAGCCCCGGCTTCATCATGGCTGTGCTGGCCATGCGCCGGGAGCTCACCGACCCCACCGAGGAGGAAATCTCCAACTATCTGGCGGGCAACCTGTGCCGCTGCTCCGGCTACGCCGGTCAGACCCGGGCCCTGCGGGCCTGGCTCCACGACAAGCCCTGGGAGAAGGAGGGTCAGGCATGAATCTGAAATTCGTCAATCAGGCCATCCCCAAGCTGGACGGCGCCGCCCTCACCGGCGGCAAGGGCGTGTACACCGAGGACATGGTGCCCCGTGACTGCCTGGTGGTCCAGGTGCTCCGCAGCCCCCACGCCCACGCCCGCATCAAGTCCATCCGCAAGGACGCCGCCAGCCGGGTGCCCGGCATTGCCTGCATCCTGACCTGGGAGGACGTGCCCCAGATCCGCTATACCCTGGCAGGCCAGTCCTACCCGGAGCCCTCCCCCTACGACCGCTACATCCTGGAGCGCACCGTCCGCTATGTGGGCGACCCGGTGGCCATTGTGGCCGGTCGGGACAAGGACTGCGTGGCCAAGGCTATGGGCATGATCCAGGTGAAGTACGACATCCTGGAGCCGGTGCTGGACTTTGAGACCGCTCTGGACAACCCCATTGTGGTCCATTCGGAGGATGACTACTTCCATCACTTCGACATCGGCGGCGACCAGAAGCGCAACCTGGTGTCCAGCGGCTGCGACGCCGACGGCGACGTGGATGCCGCCATGGCCGCCTGCGACGTGGTGGTGGATCAGACCTACTACACCAAGGCCAACGCCCAGGCCATGATGGAGACCTTCCGCACCTATACCTATCTGGACCATAACCGGCGGCTCAACGTGGTATCCTCCACCCAGGTGCCCTTCCACTGCCGCCGTACCATTGCCCGGGCCCTGGGTCTGCCCAAGAACATGGTGCGGGTGGTGAAGCCCCGCATCGGCGGCGGCTTCGGCGCCAAGCAGACCCTGGTCAGCGAGCTCTTCCCCGCCCTGGTCACCCTCCGCACCGGCAAGCCCGCCAAGATCGTGTATACCCGGAAGGAGTCCTTCCAGGCCTCCAACAGCCGCCACCAGATGCGGGTCCACGTGAAAGTGGGCGCCATGAAGGACGGCACCATCAAAGCGGTGGATATGCACGCCCTGTCCAACGCCGGCGCTTACGGCGAGCACGCCTCCACCACCATCGGCCTGGTGGGCCATAAGAGCATCCCCCTCTACGCCCGGCAGGCCGCCTTCCGCTTCTCCTGGGACGTGGTGTACACCAACACCATGGCCGCCGGCGCGTTCCGTGGTTACGGCGCCACCCAGGGCTGCTTTGCCATGGAGTCCGCCATGAACGAGCTGGCGGAGAAGCTGAACATGGACCCGGCCCAGCTGCGGCTTATGAACCTGCCCCATGTGGGGGAAAATATGGCCGCCTACTACAACGAGCCCCTCACCAGCTGCAAGCTGCCCCAGTGCATTGAGCGGGGCATGGAGATGATCGGCTGGAAGGAGAAGTATCCCTGCGTCAAGGTGGACGACCACCGCGTCCGGGGCGTGGGTATGGCGGTGACCATGCAGGGCTCCGGCATCTCCGCCATCGACACCGCGTCAGTGACCATCAAGCTCAACGACGACGGCTACTACACCCTGATGACCGGCGCCACCGACATGGGCACCGGCTGCGACACCATCCTGGCCCAGATGGCCGCCGAGATTTTGAACTGCCCCATGGACCGCATTACCGTGGACGGGGTGGATACCGACCACTCCCCCTTCGATACCGGCTCCTACGCCTCCAGCACCACCTATGTCACCGGCATGGCGGTGGTGAAGGCCTGCACCGAGCTCAACGAGAAGATCGCCGCCGAGGGGGCCCGCCGTCTCAACATCCACCCCGAGCGGGCGGAGTTTGACGGGGACAAGGTGTACGACCGCACCAATCCGGAGATCTCCATCACCCTGGACAAGCTGGCCCAGGACCTGGTGGTGGGCGAGGGCACCCAGTGGCTCACCGCCACCGCCAGCCACTGCAGCCCCACCTCTCCCCCGCCCTTCATGGCGGGCTTTGCCGAGGTGGAGGTGGACCTGGAGACCGGCGAGACCAAGGTTGTGGACTATGTAGGCGTGGTGGACTGCGGCACCGTCATCAACAAGAACCTGGCCCGTGTCCAGGCCGAGGGCGGCATCGCCCAGGGCATCGGCATGGCCCTGCTGGAGGACATCAACTACGACCCCAAGGGCCAGATGGTCAACTCCACCTTCATGACCTACAAGATCCCCAGCCGCACCGACCTGCCGGAGATCCGGGTGGAGTTCCAGGAGAGCTACGAGCCCAACGGCCCCTTCGGCGCCAAATCCATCGGTGAGGTGGTCATCAACACCCCCTCCCCCGCCATCGCCCAGGCAGTATACAACGCCACCGGCGTGCGGGTGCGCTCTCTGCCCATCACCGCCGAGAAGATCCTCATGGGCATGGAACCCTGATCCAAGACACAAAAAACCGCTGCAATCCCTGTGGATTGCAGCGGTTTTTCTCTTGTGCTCAATGGACCGTGATGGACTGAGCAATGTCCTCGAAGTCGTCGTCATAGTCGCCGGATACGCTGGTGAAGGTAATGACATCCGTAAAGTCCTTGCCGAACAGATAGTACTGGGTGCCTATCATGTCCACGCCGTTCATGCCGACGCCATAGGAACAGATGATGGCGTCAACGCCCCCCACCGTGGTTTTCTCAAAGGACAGCATCCCGCTGTACCCGTTCAGGGAGGTGGCGTAGTAGTTGTCGATCACGTCCTCGTCGTAGTTGTCGATGCTGTCCGCTGAGGTTTTGAGGATGTTGATGTTGTCGGTCCGCGCCGGGTAGTCGGGGCAGTAGATGATGGGGAAGGAACCGCTCTCATCCACCTCATAGCCCTCCGGCAGCTCAATGGACACATGGTCGTAGGTATAGATATTTCCCACCAGACCGTCGCCGCCGGAGCAGCCGGCCAGCGCCGCCAGGCACACCAGCACGGCGGCCAACACACACAGGGTACGTCGTTTCATCGGGATCTCTCCTTTTCTCTTTCTGGGTCCTCTCTGCCTGATATGATACAACATTTCCCAACCCGAAGCAAGATGTACCGGCCATCCTCCCGCCTTTTCTTACAGGATGATGCAGATCAGCCCGCCGGAGCCCTCGTTGATGATGCGCTGGAGGGTCTCCTGCAGCTTGGACCGGGCGTCCTCCGGCATCCGCTTGAGCTTGGCGTTGAGGTCCTCGCTGACCAGCTCGTGGAAGGACTTGCCGAAGATGTTGGACTGCCAGATGGCCTTGGTGTCCCCCTCGAACTCCTGAAGCAGGAAGTTGACCATCTCTTCGCTCTGCTTCTCGTTGCCCACGATGGGAGAGACTTCGGTCTCGATATCAGCCCTTATCATATGTATGGAGGGGGCCGATGCTTTGAGACGCACCCCGTACCGGCCGCCCTGGCGGACGATCTCCGGCTCCTCCAGCACCAGCTCGTCGGTGCCGGGCACCACGATGCCGTAGCCGGTAGCCTTCACCTCCTCCAGAGCGCCCGCCACCTTGTCGTACTCGGCCTTGATCCGGGACAGGCGGCTCAAAAGCTCCAGCAGGTCCCCATCGTCGTGGATGGTGAAGCCGGACTGCTGGGACAGGGTGTCGTAGAAGAGACTGCGGGGCAGCTCCAGGTCGGCGGCGGCCAGACCGGTGCCCAGATTCATGGAGGTGACCTGGGCACGGCTCACCGTGTCGCACTCCCCCATGGCGGCCACCGTGCCCTCCACGTCCCGGATGCGGCGCATCCCCTTGGCGCTCTCCCGGATAGCGGCGTACAGTCCGTGTTTGATAGGGTGATCCCAGGGCAGGGCATCCACCCAGGGGGGCAGAAACAGATCCAGCTCCTTCACCGGGAACTCGTACAGCACCCCCTTGATGATGCCGGTCACTGCCTCCTCCTCCAGCTCCAGGCAGTTGACGCACACACAGGTCACATCGTACCGGGAGGCGATGTCCGCCCGGATGGCCTGAGCCCGCTCAGACCGGGGCTGGGCGGAGTTGAGCACCACCAGGAAGGGCTTACCCAGCTCCTTCAGCTCGGTGATGACCCGCTCCTCCGCCTCCAGGTAGTCCTCCCGGGGGATGTCGGTGATGGTGCCGTCGGTGGTGACCACGATGCCGATGGTGGAGTGCTCGGCAATGACCTTCCTGGTACCGATCTCGGCGGCCTCCGTCATGGGGATGGGCTCGGGGAACCAGGGTGTGGTCACCATCCGGGGCACGTCGTCCTCCAGAGAGCCCACCGCCCCGGGCACCAGATAGCCCACGCAGTCGATGAGCCGCACTTTGAAGGTGGCCCCGCTGTCCATGGTGACCTCCACCGCCTCCTCGGGGACGAATTTGGGCTCGGCGGTCATGATGGTGCGGCCCGAGCCGCTCTGGGGCAGCTCATCCTTGGCCCGCTCCCGGCGGTAGACGTTTTCGATGCCCGGAATGACCATGGTCTCCATGAACCGCTTGATGAACGTGGATTTTCCAGTCCGCACCGGCCCCACCACGCCGATATAGATATCTCCCTCGGTCCGCAGGGCGATATCCTCATAGAGCTTGCGTTGTTCCACTGGCAATTCCTCCTTCGGCCATGTTAAGCCGGCGTTTTCTCTACATAGGTATGGGGATAAGCCGTGGATTATTCATGGCGGACGGAAAAGGACCCCGCCGAAGCGGGGTCCTGAACGGTTACTGCATGGATTCCACGATGGCGTCGGCCAGGGACTCCAGCTCGGCGGCCTTGTCGGCGTGGAGCGAGGAGGCGATGGACAGCCGGTCGCCCAGAACAGTCATGTTCTTCAGTTCCTCATCCACGAACTTCTGCATCAGATCGCCGGACTTGGGGGCCCAGGAGCCGTTCTCAATGAGGGCGAAGGTGCGGTTCTGGAGGTTGAGGCCCTTCAGGTGCATGAGATAGTCGTGCATCACGGGGTAGATGCCCAGGTTGTAGGTGACGCTGGCCAGCACGATGTGGCTCAGCCGGAAGGACTCGCTGACCAGATAGGACACATGGGTATTGGACACGTCGTACACCCACACGTTGGTGACGCCCTTCTCGCACAGCTTGGCGGCCAGAGCCTGGGCGGCGGCCTCGGTGTTGCCGTACATGGAGGCGTAGGCGATCATGACGCCCTTTTCCTCCGGCTCGTAGCGGCTCCACTTATCGTACTTGTCGATGAAGTAGCCCAGATCCTTCCGCCATACGGGACCGTGGAGGGGGCAGATGTACTTGATCTGGTCCAGAATGGTGCCGGCCTTCTTGAGCAGCAGCTGGATGTGGGGGCCGTACTTGCCCACGATGTTGGTGAGGTAGCGGCGGGCGTCGTCGATCCAATCCCGGTCGAAGTTGACCTCGTCGGCAAACAGCTTGCCGTCCAGGGCCCCGAAGGAGCCGAAGGCATCGGCAGAGAACAGCACGCCGTTGGTGGTGTCGAAGGTAACCATGGCCTCGGGCCAGTGGACCATGGGGGCCGCCACGAAGGTGACGGTGTGTTTGCCGAAGGTCTGGGTGTCCCCCTCCTTCACCTCAATAAGCTCATGGCCGTCGATCTGGAAGCCGAACTGGCGCATGAAGAGGAAGGACTTCTCAGTGGAGATCACCTTCACCTCCGGCCAGCGCAGCAGGATCTCCTCGATGGAGGCCCCGTGGTCGGGCTCCATATGGTTGATGACCAGGTAGTCCAGGGGCCGCTCCCCCAGCAGGTGCTCCACGTTCTCCAGCAGCTGGCGGCAGGCGGACCAGTCCACGGTGTCAAACAGGACGGTCTTTTCGTCCAGCAGCAGATAGGCGTTGTAGCTGACGCCCCGGGGAATGGGATGGATGTTTTCAAACAGGTGGAGCCGGTGGTCGTTGGCGCCCACCCAGTACAGATCTTCCGTCACATTGCGGACACAATACATGATAGTCCCTCCTTCTTACTCAGGCTTCAATGAACATATCCTTGCCCTCGGCGCACTCGGGGCACACCCACTCCTGGGGCAGATTCTCAAACAGGGTGCCGGGAGCCACCTCGGCGTCGGGGTCCCCCAGCTCGGGGACGTACTCGTAGCCGCAGCCACCGCAGACATACCGCTTGCCGATGGGCTCGGGCTTGGGAGGCGCGGGGCGCTTCATCTTCACCATGGGAGGCGCGGGCTGCTTCTCCCCGGTGTCCAGGGCGGCGGCCAGCAGAGGCAGGATCTCGTTGACATCGCCCACAATGCCGTAGTCGCAGTTCTTGAAGATGGGGGCGTTGCCGTTCTTGTTGATGGCCACGATGGTGGAGGCATCCTTGATGCCCTTCAGGTGCTGGATCGCGCCGGAGATGCCGCAGGCGATGTACAGGTTACCCTTGAACTTCTGGCCGGACATACCCACATACCGGTCCAGGGGCACATACTTCAGAGTCTCAGCCACCGGGCGGGAGGAGCCAATGGCGGCGCCGGCAGCCTTGGCCAGATTCTCCACCAGCTTCATGTTCTTCTTGTCCCCGATGCCCTGACCGGCGGAAACCACACGCTCGGCCTGGCTGATGGGGGTATCCATGGGGATACCCACGGTAAAGTCGTGGCCGTCCTTCTTCAGGTGCTCCACCAGAGCGTTGACCTGATCGGCGGCGCTCCCCTCCTTCAGCAGGATGCGCTTGCGCACGCCGGTGACAGGGGCAGGCTTCTTGGGCCGGCTGGAGGAGCCGCCCTCGCTTTTGGGGGGCTTGCCCATGATGGCGGAGGAGATGACCACCCGCTGGATCTCGTTGGTGCCCTCGTAGATGGTGGTGATCTTGGCGTCCCGGTACATCCGCTCCACGTCCATGCCTTTGAGGAAGCCGGTGCCGCCGAAGATCTGGACGGCGTCGTTGGTGACCTCCAGGGCGATGTCGGAGGCATACATCTTGGCCATGGCGGACTCGGTGCCGTAGGGCTCGTGATGCTCCTTCAGGTCGGCGGCGGAGTAGACCAGCATACGGGCACAGCGGATTTTGGTTGCCATATCGGCCAGCTTGAAGCCGATGGACTGGTTGAAACCGATGGGCTTGCCGAACTGGACCCGCTCCTTGGCGTACTCCACGGCGGCCTCATAGGCCCCCTGGGCGATGCCCAGCGCCTGAGCCGCGATGCCGATACGTCCGCCGTCCAGGGTGGACATGGCGATCTTGAAGCCCTGGCCCTCCTTGCCCAGCAGGTTCTCCTTAGGCACCTTCACATCGTTGAAGATGAGCTCGGCGGTGGAGGAGGAGCGAATGCCCATCTTGTCGTAGTGGTCGCCGAAGGTGAAGCCCTCCCAGCCCTTCTCCACGATGAAGGCGGAGATGCCACGGGTGCCGATGTCGGGGGTGGTGACGGCGAAGACCACATAGGTGTCCGCCTTGGGCGCGTTGGTAATGAAGATCTTGCCGCCGTTAAGGAGCCAGTGGTCCCCCTTGTCCACGGCGGTGGTCTCGGTGCCGCCGGCGTCTGAGCCGGCGTTGGGCTCGGTGAGGCCGAAGGCGCCGATCTTCTCGCCGCGGGCCAACGGCACCAGATACTTCTGCTTCTGCTCTTCGGTGCCGTAGGCAAAGATGGGCCAGGAGCCCAGAGACACATGGGCCGACAGGATGACGCCGGTGCCGCCGTCCACCCTGGACAGCTCCTCCACCGCGATCGCGTAGCTCAGGGCGTCCAGCCCGGCGCCGCCGTACTCCTTGGGATAGGGGATGCCCATGAGCCCCATCTCCCCCAGCTTCTTAATGGCCTCGTCAGGGAATTGGTTCTCCTTGTCCATCAAGAAGGCCTGAGGTTTCACCTCCGCCTCGGCGAAGGCCCGGATCTTGGCCCGCAGGGCTTCGTGTTGCTCCGTGGTCTTGAACAGCATGGTGTCGTCCTCCTTATCTGTATTTAAAATCAATAATGAGAATCATTATCTTGTGAGACCATCCTAACACAGTGGAGTAAAGTATGTCAATAGGAATTATGGCATTTTAACAAAATATTTCCCATATGAGAACCAGGAATTAGAAGAACAGACAGCGCATCCCACATCAAATGGGACGCGCTGTCTGTTCATTGGGCGCAATATTGTTCTTTCAGCACCGCCATCAGGGCCCGAAGGCGGCTGTCTTTTATGGAATAGATGACGAATTGACCGTGCTTCTCCGCCTGGACCAGCCCCCCGTCCTTCAGTTTATGCAGGTGCTGGGACAGGGCGGGGCCGGTGATGTTGGGCACGCTCTCCCCCAGTTCCCCCACTGTCCTGGGACCGTCCAGCAGGGCGCACAGGATGAGCAGCCGGTTCTCATTGGCCATCTGGGTCATAAGTGAAGCGATGGTTTGGGCCTTTTCCCGCAGTTGTTCGTCCATATGCTTACCTCCGGCAGCCGGAGCAGGAGGCGCAGCCCTCCGAAGGAGCCTTGCCTGCCCGCAGGGTGCAGATCAGCTGGGTCATGGTGCCCATGGGGCAGAACACGCACCAGGTCCGGGGCTTAAACAATACCATGACAATGAGGCCTATGAGGGTAGAGGTGAGCATGACGGAGTAGAATCCGAAGGCGAACTGGGCCACCCAGGGAGCAAAGAGGGTACCGTGATAGGCCCAGTGCCAGGGCACCTGGACGGTCCAGAACAGCTTGACAAATTCTCCAATGTCTCTGGCCCCCGCCCCCACCAGGTAGGTGGTAAAGAGCATCTGGAAGAACATGAGAAAGAAAAAGATGAGAAAGCCATACCGAAAGGCTTTGGTCCGCATCCACCGGGGGGTGGGTTTATTCCGGGACAGTTTCAGCCGCCCGCCCAGCAGGGACAGAAACTGGCCCCGGTCGCAGTAGCGGTTGCAGTACAGCTTGCTGCCGCCAAAGATGGCGATGAGCAGGGGCAGACAGAAGAAGATCATGCCCAGCCAGGCAAAGAGAATGTTGAAGAACCCCAGTCCCAGATAGATGGGGGTGACGATCCACAGATAGTCGTACCAGTGTTTTTTCCTGTTCATGCGCCCACCTCCCGGTCCCGCAGTTCAATGGTACCTGCCGGGCACTCTTTGGCGCACTTGCCGCAGCCCACGCACTTGTCCCGGTCCACCTGGGCGACTACCCCATACCAGATGGAGATGGCCGACAGGGGGCATACCTTTACACAGCAGCCGCAGGCTACACAGTGGTTCCCCACAGCCGCGTAACGCTTGGATGCCATAGATCGTCCTCCCATTTAATTAAGTAATTAAGCAATTGCTAATATAGCAGAATCTCAACCAAAATGCAAGAGGAAAACAATATCCTGCTCTCTCCATGAAAAATGGCCGCCAATGGCGGCCATTTTCTCAGCTTATCGTTTTCTTGGGATGAGCAGCAGCTGTCCATCGGGCAGCTCCTCCTCTTCCAGGGCATTGGCCTGCATCACGTCCCGGGCGGTGGTGCCGTAGGCCTTGGCGATGTCCCACAGCCGCTCTCCCCCGCTCACCATCCGCAGCACGATGGAGGGCTGACCGGCGTGGTCAATGGGGGCATTCTCATCGAAGGACACGGCACTGACGGCGGCAGCCTTGCTGCCTGTAAGGGCCAGCCAGGCAAAGCGTACCGGGAACCGGACCTCCGCGCCCCCGGAGGCGGGAGCCCCGTACACCGGGGCGGTGCAGGAACACCGGCAGGAGCACCGTGCGCCCTCCGGCAGGTCCACCGGGCAGGACACGGGTATGGTGCGGGTGACAGCCACCGTCTCCCCCGACTCGGTGCGGCAGAGCAGATGGACATTGGCCTGAACGGTGAGGGATACCCGCTCTCCCTCCCGATTCTGGGTCACGTCCCCCATGGTCACATAGGCGTCCAGCACATCCTGGGGGGCCACGCCGGTCTCCAGCAGCTCCCGGACGGCCACCTCCCGCTCTCCCCGGTCGGCCACCCGGCTCAGGTCCATGGTCCGGGTCTGGGCATCCAGCTGATAGAGGGTGGAGTACACGTCGGTGAGCAGGGTGAGGCTCCGCTCCTCCCGGATCACCGCCTGGGCCAGCAGGCCCATGGACACGCTGATGGTGCGGCCGTCCCCGTCGTCCAGCTCACAGCTCAGGTCGGTGAGGATCAGCCCCACCTGACACATGGCCTCCTCCCCGGCGCCGTTCACCTCCATCAGCTGGGAGATGGGCAGCTCGAACTCCCCGGTGCTCAGCCCGCCGTCGGCACAGCGGAAGAGCACCTGGAGCCGGGCGGAGCCTTTGAAGATCAGCTTGCTGCCGATGACCTTGGCCTCCCCGCACTCCAGGGATACCCGCCACTTCAGCAGTGCTTCCGCCTCGGGGCGGCTGCCCGCCAGGGTAAGCTCGTCGCTGAATGGGAAGGGTTTTTCCTGTACACACACTGTCACACAGGTGTCACAGCTCTGACTGAGCTGCTCCACCCCCGCCTGCTCCGGGTCCAGCACCGAGGCGGGGGCCCAGTCAGCCACCGGTGCAAACACCTGTACGTCCACCACCAGGTCGGCCCGCACCAGCACCTTCCGGGGGTTGACCAGCCGGGCGTCCGCCCCCCGCAGCCGGGGCTGGGCCACCACCTTGCAGCCGGGGGTGATGTCGGGGGAATCGGCGGTGCAGGTGAAAGGCAGATCCACCTCCAGCCGCCGCAGACCCACCTCCCCGTCGGGCTGGCAGAGCAGCAGGGCGTGGATGGTGCCGGACAGCTCCACCCGGCCCTCCATGGCCTCCTTCCTATGGAGGCACACCACACCTTCGGTATCGCAGACCTCCAGCAGGTCCGGGCAGGCGTCGGGCACGATGCTCTCTACCGTCTCCTCCTGTGCCACAGCGGCGTCCAGCACCGTTTGAAACCCGTCCAGCGCCGTCCGTTCCAGTTCCAGTTCCATAGCGTTCCACTCCTTGTACGGGCCATTGCCCAGACTGATTGCTGCTAGGGCAATATATGTACAAGGTGGTCCGGCTATGACCGGCTTTCCGGCGCCAGGTCGGATTTTTTGATGCCGAATACCAGCCTCAGCAGGCTGCTGAGGGCTTTGGGGGACTTCACTACCACGATCTTCATACCTTATGCCTCCCTGTCAAGCCAATATCGTTTGAGCCAGCCAAAGCCCCGGCGGCCCATCCAGGCCCCGGCCACAAAGACCGCCAGAGTGCCCGGACGAAACAGCAGCACCGCGCCCGCACCGCACAGCGCCGCCGCGGCAAGGGCCTTCTTGCCCTCCAACGTCAAAACAGCCGCCTCCCTTCACTGGTTCTGTCCCAGTATACGCGCAGGAAGGCGGTTGTGTTCATGCCTCAAAGGCGGACGATAAAACAGGGGGCGGCTTTTGCCGCCCCACATGAGGTATTCAGTATGCTTTTATGGTTCCCGCTGGCTGCGGATCACCAGCACTGCCCCCTCCTCCACAGAAATCTCCATCACCGGCGCGGCGGGTTCGTTGCTGACGGTCAAAGTGTCCCCCCGGGTGATGAGCGCACTCTCCAGGGGGTATTTTACCCCACGCAGGGTAACGCCCTTTACAATCTTGTCCAGGGGAATGATAGACAGATAGTGATAGTGGGGCGTATCTTCCAGCGTAAGGCTGCCGTTTTCCAGAAAACGCACCTCGTTGTCCCCGTCGGCCATGACGGCTTTGCCGCCCCGGCGGGCGATCCACTCCAGCAGCACCAGATTGGAGGCGGTGTGGTCCAGCCGCCCGCCGGTGCAGCCACACAGCAGCAGCTCTTTGCATCCCTGTTCCAGGGCCCAGTGAGCCGCCGCCTGGAGGTCGGTAAAGTCCTTCTCCACCGGCAGGGTGGCATAAGGCACGTCCCCGGCGGGGCCGCCGCCGGAGTCCCAGTCCCCGATGAGGTAGTCCGGTTTCAGCCCGGCGGCCAGAGCGGTTTGCAGCCCGCCGTCGGCGCAGATCACCGTCCAGTCCTTTCCCTCCAGATACGCCCCCAGAAAAGCCAGGTCGGCGCAGGGGGCTGCGCCGACGATGAGGGCCTGTTTGGTTATTTTCTCTGCCATTCCGGCACTTCCTTTGCCTGCTGGTACAGCCGCACATAGCTCTGGTGACGGCTGGCCGGGATCTCCCCCGCTTTTACCGCCGCAAGGACTGCACAGCCTTTTTCCTTTACATGGGCGCAGCCGGTAAACCGGCACTGGTCCAGATAGGGAGCGAACTCCCGGAAGGTGTATTGCAGCTCCTCCGGCCGCCGCAGCTCCATCTCCTCGGTATCAAAGGAGGAGAAGCCGGGGGTGTCGGCCACGATGGCCCCGCTGTCCAGCCGGAACAACTCCACATGGCGGGTGGTGTGGCGGCCACGGCCCAGCTTGTCGGACACCTCGCCCACCCGAATATGGAAGTCGGGCTGGAGGGCGTTGAGAATGGAGGACTTGCCCACGCCGGAGTTTCCTGTAAAGGCAGAAACCTTTCCTGCGATTGCGGCAGAAAGGGCGTCGATGCCCTCCCCTGTCTCGGCACTCACCCGCAGGGTAGTGAAGCCCGCCCTGGTATAGGTGTCGTACAGGCTGTCCGCCCCGTCCAGGTCGCACTTGTTGAGGACGATGATGCTCTCGCAGTCCCGCCCCTCGGCGATGGACACCACCCGGTCGATGAGGAAGGGGTCGGTGACCGGAATGGCCCCGGAGGCCACCACCACCAGCTGGTCGATGTTGGCCACCGCCGGGCGCTGGAACTCATTTTTCCGGGGCAGAATGGCGTCCAGGATACCGCTCTCCCCTTCCAGGGGGGTGAACTCCACCCGGTCCCCCACCAGGGGGCTCACCTTCTGGTGGCGGAATTTGCCGCGACCCCGGCAGGCGGTGAGCCTGCCGGAGCCGTCGTCCACATAGTAGAAGCCGCTGAGGGCTTTTAAAATGATCCCTTCCATATCAGCCGAAGTCTTTGGGCTCGCTCAGGCTGAGCTGGCCGTCGAAGTAGACGCCGACGGTCTGGGTGCCGCTGCCCTTCAGGGGCACCGTCACCAGCTGCTGAACCGTATCCAGGGTCTTGCGGTACTGCTCCTGTCCGTCCACCGTGATCACCACCTCCACGCTGTCCCGATCCCGGGGCAGATTGACGGTGTAGGAGATGGTTTTCAGCTGGCTGCTGGGGGACTCGGTGGGCTGGTCGGTGGGCGGAGTGGACTCATTGGGATCGGTGCTGGGCTGGGTGGTGGGTTCGCCGACGGAGGGGTCGGAACCCTTGCTCACCCGCAGGCGGATGGTCTGGCCCTTCTCCACCTGGGTATTAGGATCGATGCTCTGCCAGCATACCCGGCCTGCCTCCACAGAGTCGTCATATACCTCCTCCACGGAGACCATCAGCCCCAGCTTGTCGGCGGCATCCCGGGCTTCCTGCTCCGTCATGGTCACAAAGTTGATGACGGTGGCCGTTTCCTCGTCCGGGCCGGTGCTCACTACCAGGGTCACCTTGTCCACGCCCTCCAGGCTGGCGTCGGCCTTGGGATCGGTGGAGATGACGTAATCCTTGGTCACGTCCTCGCTGGCCTCCTCCTGGATCACCAGGTTGCCCTTCTCCTCGCTGTAGCCCAGGGCGTTAAGCTCGCTGATGGCGATCCGCTTGTCGCGGTCCACCAGGTTGGGCATGACGCCCTCCTCCAGCTCGTCGGAGTCGCTGCCGTTACTCAGATCCACGGTAATGGTAGCGCCCGCCTGGGCGTTACGGCCGCTCTCCGGGTCCTGAGATACGATTTGACCGGCAGGCAGACTGCTGTCCACCGTATTGCCGACCACGATATGGAAGCCAGCCTCCACCACGTCGGAGTGCTGCTCGGCCTCCTCCACGGTCATGCCAATGAGCTTGGGCACATTATACTGGGTGGAACTGCCGCCGCCCAGGCCATTGAAGAAGGAGAACCACAGGAACACACCCATGCCCACCAGGAACAGAGCCACCGCACCGATGGCCAGGAAGATGGGCAGACGGCTGTTGGCACCCCGGACCTCCTCATAGTCATCCTCGTACCGCTTATTTTTGGTACGGCTGCGGGGGTCCTCCTCCCGCCGGGGACCTCTGGACCGGGTCCAGGTATCCTCCTCATAGCGGTCGGCGTGGGCGGGCTGGGTCCGCACATTGCTGGGGGTATTGGCCCCCAGCACCTGGGTAGGCTCATCCCCTTCGGTGACCAGCAGATCCGCCGGGGTATAGTCAAAGTTGATGGAGGGATTCTTGCGGAACTCCTCCAGGTCGGCCAGCATGGCGTCGGCGGAGATATACCGCTGGTTCACGTCGGAGGCCATGGCCTTCATGGTGATGGCTTCCAGAGCCTCGGGGATCTCCGGATCGATCTCTCTGGGAGACAGGGGGATGGAATTGATGTGCTGAATGGCCACTGCCACAGGGGAATCTCCCTCATAGGGCAGGCGGCCGGTGATCATCTCATAGAGCACCACACCGGCGGAGTAGATGTCGCTGCGGGCATCGATGTGGCTGCCCCGGGCCTGCTCGGGGGAGATATAGTGGACCGAGCCCAGGGCCTCCTGGGTCAGGGTAGCCTGTGCCGAGGAGGTGAGCCGGGCGATGCCGAAGTCGGCCACCTTCAGGGATCCGTCCCGCAGCACCATCACATTGTGGGGCTTGATGTCCCGGTGGATAATGCCCCGGCTGTGGGCGTGGGACAGGGCCTTCATGATCTGGGTGATGAAGTGAAGGGCCTCCCGCCAGGCCAGCTTGCCGCCCTTCTTCTGCATATACTGCTTGAGGGTGATGCCGTCCAGCAGTTCCATGACGATATAGTCCAGCTCGGGCGTGTGGGACACGTCGTACACCGCCATGATATTGGGATGGGACAGCATGGCAACGGCCTGAGACTCATCGTGGAAGCGGCGGCGGAACTCGGCGTCGGAGGCCAGCTCCTCCTTCAGGATCTTGATGGCCACCAGCCGGTTGAGCCGGTGATCCCGGCCCTTGTACACCACGGCCATGCCGCCGATGCCGATGCGCTCCAGAATTTCATATCGGTTGTCGAGTAATTTCCCTATGTACTGATCCATAGTTCATTACCCCCTTTTCAAAGGATCTGGAAGAGGACCGCCGTCACGTTGTCCGGCGCACCTCTTGAGATGGTGATGTCCAGCAGCCGCTGACAGCAGTCAGCCGGATCTCCCCCGTGGATGACCTCGTAGAGCAGCTCCTGGTCGGAGAGAATGTTGCTCAGCCCGTCGGAGCACAGCAGCAGGTAGTCTCCGCTGACCAGCTCCCGCTCATACAGGTCGGCCCGGATGCGCTCCTCCGCGCCCAGCGCCCGGGTGATCAGGTTCTTTCGGGGATGAGTGCGGGCCTGTTCCGGGGTGATATCTCCCCGGGCCACCATGTCCTCCACCACCGAGTGGTCCCGGGTGAGCCGGGTGATCCCCTCTTCGTTGATGTGGTAGGCCCGGCTGTCTCCGATGTTCAGCAGGTAGGCGGTGTTCTCCACCACCATCACCGCCACCATGGTGGTGCCCATACCGAAGCAGTCGGGATCGGAACTGGCCCGGCGGTATACCGCGCCGTTGGCCTCCTCCGCCGCACGGGCCAGCACCGCCGGCGGCGGGGTATCCGGCTCGCCCTGGGCGTGCTGGAGGGTATCCACGAAGGTCTCCACGGCAATGAGGCTGGCGATGTTGCCCGCCTTGGCGCCGCCCATACCGTCGCACACCACGCCCACAGCCAGGTGTTCCGACGGCACATCTAAGTAATACCCGTCCTGATTCTGGGTACGCACCACGCCTTTATCGGTGATGCCCCACGCTTTGATCATAGTGAATCAGCCTCTTTTCCAGCCGGTCGGCCCTGCTGCCCGGGCCTGCGGCAAAACAATGGAACTGGCGTTTAGCCAGTGCAGCTTAATCATCGGTATGCAGCATGGCCTTCCTGCGGAGCTGACCGCAGGAGGCGTCGATGTCCCCGCCCAGCTTGCGCCGCACCGTAGCAGTAATGCCGTGGGACTCCAGGCGCTTCTGGAACTGGGCCACCCGGCGGCTGGGCTTGAGAGGGCTCTCCGCCACATGGTTCAGGGGGATCAGGTTCACATGGCCCGGGGTGCCCTTCAGGTGACTGGCCAGCAGGTCAGCCTGCCAGTCGGAATCGTTCACCCCGTCCACCATGGCGTACTCATAGGAGATCCGCCGCCCGGTCTTTTCAAAATACCGGCGGCAGGTGTCAAAGAGCTTCTCCACGCCTACGCTTCTGTTCACCGGCATGAGCTTGCTGCGGGTCTCGTCGTCGGGGGCATGGAGGGATACCGATAGGGTTAATTGTAACTGATGTTCGGCCAGTTTGTCAATTTTTTCGACCAGACCGCAGGTGGACAGAGAGATGTGGCGCATCCCAATGTTGAGCCCGTCGGGGCTGTTGACCAGGGAGAGGAACCGCAGCACCGTATCGAAGTTGTCCAGGGGTTCACCGATGCCCATGAGCACAATATTGCTGATGGTGTGGCCGGAATCGATCTGCGTAAAGAGCACCTGGTCCAGCATCTCAGCAGGTGTCAAGTCTCTTACCTTGCCACCAAGAGTGGAGGCACAGAAGGCGCACCCCATGCGGCAGCCCACCTGAGAGGAGATACACACAGTATTCCCATGATGGTAGCGCATCAAAACGGTTTCAATGCAGTTTCCGTCGGATAAGCGCCATAAATATTTGATGGTGCCATCCAGAGCGGACACCTGCTTGCGCTCCACCTCCGGCGGACACAGGAGGCAGTCGGCCTTCAGCTTCTCCCGCAGGGCCTTGGACAGGTTGGTCATCTCATCGAAGGAGCGCACCCCCCGGTGGAGCCACTGAAAGACCTGTTTGGCCCGAAAGGCGGGCTCCCCCAACTCCTTCAAATAGGCGGTCATCTCCGCCAGATCCATAGATTTGATGTCAGTCATGCCTTCCTCCTCAGCTTGGCGAAGAAAAAGCCGTCGGTGCCGTGGCGGTGGGGCCAGCAGGTCACCATGCCCTCCCTGGCGCCTTCAAAGTCGCCGGGCACCTGAAAACGCTCTAATGTAAAGTCTTTATGCTTGTCTAAAAATGCCCGCACTACGTCCTCATTCTCCCGCTCCAGCAGGGTGCAGGTGGCATAGAGCAGCACACCGCCTGGACGGACGTAGCGGCACACATTGTCCAGAATGGCCTTCTGGACCCGGGGCAGCCCCTCCAGGGGCTTGGGGTCCTTATAGCGGATGTCCGGCTTCTTGCGGATGATACCCAGGCCGGAGCAGGGCACGTCGGCCAATACCAGGTCAAATCCGTCAAGGAATTCTTCTTTACACTCCCTGCCGTCCAGCACTTCCGCTGTAATACAGTCCAGGCCTAACCGCTTGGCTCCCGCCTGAATCAGGTCCATCTTATGTGGGTGGATGTCGCAGGAGACCACCTTTCCCTCGCCCCACATGGCAATGGCGGCGGCAAAGGACTTGCCGCCGGGGGCGGCGCAGGCGTCCAGCACGTCCATGCCTTCTCTGGGGTCGGCGGCCAGCACCGCCAGCTTGGCGGCGGCGTCCTGAATGTAAAAGAGGCCATCCCGGAAGGCGGTCAGCTCCTCCAGGCTGCCGGTGTGGGACAGCAGCAGGCAGTTTGGCAGCCAGGGGTGAGGCTGGACCTCCACTCCCTCCGTCCGGAGGGAATCGGTCACTTCTTCCACCGTGGCCCTGGTGGTGTTCACCTGGGCGCAGGTGGGCGGCTCCCCGTTGTTGGCCGCCATAAGGGCGGCGGCCTCCTCCCTGCCCAGCCGGCGGGTAAAGAGGTCGGCCAGCCACTGGGGATGGCTATACCGCACCGCCGGGTCCTCCGGCGGCTCCAGGCTGTCCTTCTGCCGCACCAGGGACCGAAGCACACCGTTCACCAGACCGGCGGACCGGGGATTCTTGGAGCCCTTCCGTGCCAGATCCACCGCCTCGCTGACGGCGGCGTGGTCGGGCACTCTGTCAAGGAATAACACTTGATAGGCCCCCAGCCGCAAGCTGTTGCGGACAGCGGGCTCCATCTTTTCCAGCTTCACCGTGGACAGCTTGCCCAGGTAGTAGTCCAGCAGCAGCCTGTTCTGGAGCACACCAAAGCACAGCCGGGTGGTCAGGGCTGCGTCCCGGCTGTCCAGTCCGGCGGTACGCAGGATCTTCTTCAAAAAGCCGTCCGACCAGGCGCCCTGCTGTTCGCAGGCCACCAGGGCCCGGAGGGCCGCTTCTCTGGCAGTCATATGTCAATCCCTCCGGCGGCTGTTAAAAGCCAGGATATAGCGCAGCAGCTGGGCAATGGACACCAGCAGAGCGGCCACATAGGTCATGGCGGCAGCCCCAAGCACCTTCTTGGCCCCACGCAGCTCCTGGTCGTCCAGCATATGGGTATCCTGCAAAGATTGGATGGCTCTGCGGGAGGCGTTGAACTCCACAGGCAGGGTGACCACCTGGAAGAAGGCGGCCACGGCAAAGAGCACCACACCCACGGCAAACAGGGGCCTGGAATACAGGACAAAGCCCAGGATAATGAGCAGGATGGAGATCTGGGAGCTGAAGTTACATACCGGGATGATGGCCCCTCTCAGTTTGATAGGACCGTACTCCTGGGCGTACTGGACGGCGTGGCCCGCCTCATGGGCGGCCACTCCCACCGAGGCGATGCTGGTGGAGCCGTACACCGCGTCGGACAGGCGGATGGTATTGGTCCGGGGATCATAGTGGTCGGTAAGCTTACCGGACACCCGGGTGATGCGCACGCCGTACACCCCGTGGGCCTTCAGTACCTCCTCCGCAGCCTGTGCGCCGGTAAGGCCCCGGCGGCTGGCAATGCGGGAATAGCGGTTGAAGGTGGACGACACGTTGATCTGGGCCAGCAGGGCGATGAGCATAGCTGGCACCAGAATGATCCAGTAATAGGTGTCAAAATAGTAGAAAAAGGGCATAATGACCTCCAGTCACATGACCTGGCCCCCGGTGAGGAACCAGAACAGATTGAGCAGGAATCCCGCCCCCATGGCGGTGGTGATCGCCGCTGTCAGCTTGGGTCTCCCCTCGGTGAGGGCGGCGGCGAACAGGAAGAACGGCAGGGCGCAGGACAGATAGCGTCCGGCGCTGAGCAGCCAGGACAGAGAGTAGTTGAGCACCAGGTAGACAAAGCCGTACAGGGTGTACATACCCCGGAACTTGTTCCGTGCCCATACCAGCAGGGCAAAAAATACCGGGAAGAGCACAATGGTGGGGATCCAAATCTGGTACCGCACCAGCTCCGTAGGGTAGCTCAGGGCGTTTTGCAGCACATACCACATGGTATCGGCAATGGGACAAAAACCCTGACTCCAGTGCTGCTGCATAACTGTAAAGGCAAATGGGTTGCCAGTTACAGACCAGTTGAGGGTCAAATAGATCAGGGTGCCCACAGCCGGCAGCAGTAGGGCGGGCAGTCTGCGGGCAATGGTTTTCCAATCAAAACGGCCCATATGCTCCACCAGCTCGGCCGCTGCCGCCCCAATGAGCAGGACGCCGTGCATCCTGGTCATGGCGGCCAACAGCCCCCATATCCCCGCCAGCCACCAGCGGTGGCGGCGGATGTACCACAGCCCTGCGGCGGTGGTAAGCAGGAACAAGCTCTCCGTCATAATGCCGCCGAAGAAGAAGGCGTAGGGATACACCGACAGAAAGAGCACCGTCCGCCGGGCGCCTTCCCTGCCCAGCTCAAAGGCGGCCAGTTTGTAGAGAAAGACGCAGCCCGCCCCGTAACAGACAAAGGAAATCAGCAGCCCCGCCGCCATAGTATTGCCCGTGATAAGGGAAATCACCCGCATCAGCCAGGGATACAAGGGGAAAAACACCAGAAACAGATTTTTCCCGTCCTCCACATAGCCGGAATAGCCCAGCTCCGCCAGATTGACGTAGTGCAGGCCGTCCCATTTCTTCCAGATCCACAGGAAGGCGTCGGGACCGGAGCCGGGATAAAGCACGAAACAGGCCACCAACCCCACCAGCAGGAAGATCAAAATACGGAATCCAAATGTAACGGCAAATGCCTTTACACATTCTCTGCTGTCAGGCATATAGCCCTTGGCTGCAAGTCCTTTGGCGGCCAGGGGCACCGGCACACCGGCCCGGCCCAGCCACCGCAGCACCAGGTACAAACCCAGGGCGGCCACCACGCCGGTGACCGCCAGGGTCCAGATCAGGTTCATTTCCCCTGCTCCGGCAGGGACAGCACGGTCCCCACCTCAATGGGATGGCCCCGCAGGTAGTCGGCGGCCTTCATGCGCTTGCCGCCGTCAGGCTGGATCTCCTCCAGCCGCAGCACGGTGCCCTCCCCGCAGGCCACCGCCAGGCCATCCTTCCCGGCGGCCAGAACAGTGCCCGGAGCAGTGTTGGTGCGCTCCTCAGAAACGACAGTTTTAAATACTTTACACCGCTTGTCTCCCAAGGTAGCCACGGCGGCGGGCCAGGGAATCAGGCCCCGGACCTGGTCGTGGAGCTGACGGGCGGTGCGGGTGAAGTCCATGGGGGACAGTTCCCGGCTCAGCATGGGGGCCAGGGTGGCCTTGTCATGGTCCTGAGGGGTGCGGGTAGCAGTACCAGCGTCAATCTGAGCCACCGTCTCCACCAGCAGCTGGGCCCCCAGCACAGCCAGCCGGTCGTGGAGGGTCACCACCGTCTCATCGGGATCAATGGGAGTGGCAGCCTGGGAGATGATGTCTCCGGCGTCCAGGTCGTGGGCCATGTGCATGATGGTCACGCCGGTCTCCTTATCCCCATTGAGCACCGCCCAGTTGATGGGAGCGGCGCCCCGGTAGTTGGGCAGCAGGGACGAATGGACGTTGATGCAGCCCTTGGGAGGCGCGGCCAGAATGTCGTCGGGCAGGATGCGGCCGTAGGCGGCCACCACAATGAGCTCGGGAGCCAGCTCCTGGATGAGAGCCAGGGCGGTACCATCCCGCAGCTTGGTGGGCTGATGCACCGGGATATCGTGGGCCAGAGCGCACTCCTTCACCGGCGGAGCCTGAAGCTTCATGCCCCGGTTCTTGGGCTTGTCGGGTTGGGTAAACACCCCGCAGATCTGGTGACCCGCCTGGATCAGGGCCTCCAGAGAGGGCACCGCGAAATCGGGCGTACCCATAAAGAGGATTCTCATGCGTCGTCCTCCTCCGCCATCAGCTCTTCCAGCTCCTCGCTGGTGTACAGGCGGCCTGCCAGCTCGGTAAACAGGTGGCCGTCCAGGTGATCCAGCTCGTGGCAGAAGCAGCGGGCCACGATCTCCTCGCCCTCCACCTCAAAGAAGTTGCCGTTGCGGTCCTGAGCCCGCACCTTGGCCTTCATGGGGCGCTTGACCACGCCCCAGCGGCCGGGGACGGACAGGCAGCCCTCAAAGCCCTCCTGCTCCCCTTCCCGGGCAATGATCTCCGGATTGACCAGCTCCAGCATCTCATCGTTGGCATCCACCACGATGACCGCCCGGCGGAGGATGCCCACCTGGGGAGCAGCCAGTCCGGCGCCGTTGGCCTTGGCCAGCGTCTCCTTCATGTCGTCCAACAGGTCGTGGAGTTTTTCATCAAACTGGGTCACAGGACGGCAAACCTTGTGCAGGGCGGGATCGCCGTCGGTGAGAATGGTACGCAGTGCCATAATGTTCTTCCTCCTAATCCAGTGGGTTCACGTCGGCAGTCACCGACACCCCTTTGTTTTCTTTATCGGTCTGGGCCGCCCGCAGCAGGGCGGCGATCATATCACGCACCGGCTTGGTGTTGGCGCAGGCCATGGTGAGCCGGTAGCGGTAGCGCTCGTTGATTTTGGCGATGGAAGCCGGGGCGGGACCCAGCAGCTGGACCTCCAATCCCTCATAGGCGGGCAGCCTCAGCCAGCCCTCCAAAGTACGCCGCAGCCGCATACAGGTCCGCAGCACCGCCGCCTCCAGCTTGCCTGAGGCGGTGAGCACGAAGAGATCCCGGAAGGGCGGGCAGCCCCGCAGACGCCGCAGGGCGATCTCCTGCTGATAGAAGCCGTCGTAGTCCTGGCGGGCGGCGCAGCGGATCACGTCGTTGTCGGGGGTATAGGTCTGAATGATGGCCCGTCCCCCCCGGGCTCCGCGGCCCGCTCTTCCCACCACCTGGGTGAGCAGAGAGAAGGTGCGCTCACCCGCCCGGTAGTCGTCTACATACAGGGACTGGTCGGCGTTGATGACACCCACCAGAGTTACGTTGGGAAAGTCCAGACCCTTGGCCACCATCTGGGTGCCCAACAGCACCGGGATGTTCTCCCCTTCAAACCGTGCGAACAGCTTCTCGTGGCTGTGGGTGGCCGAAATGGAGTCGGCGTCCATCCGCAGCACCTCCCGACCGGGCAAAGCCTCGGTCAGCTCCTCCTCTACCTTCTGAGTACCCGCCCCGATGAAGTTCAGGGTACCGCCGCAGGACGGACAGGCAGGGGGTAAAGGCTGGGAGTGACCGCAGTAGTGGCACATGAGCCGCCCGTTGGCCGAGTGGTAAGTGAGGTGGACGGAGCACCGGGGGCAGGTGGGTACCTCGCCGCACTCCCCGCAGCTCACCATCCGACTGGCACCCCGGCGGTTGAGCAGTAAAATGGCCTGCTCCCCCCGCTCAGCAGTATCTGCCAGGGCCCGGGTAAGCACGCCGCTCAGGTCAGTACCGTTGCCGGAGCGCAGCTCCCCCTTCATATCCACGATCTCTACCGGGGGCAGAGGCCGCTGATTGTACCGCTGTTTCAGGGTAAACAGCTGGTAGGCGCCCTGCCGGGCCTGGTACATGGTCTCAATGGACGGGGTGGCCGAGGCCAGCAGCAGCAGAGCCTTGTGCTGGACACAGCGGAACTTGGCCACGTCCCGGGCGTGGTACTTGGGCACGTTTTCCGACTGATAGGTCCCCTCCTGCTCCTCATCCAACACAATGAGGCCCAGGCCCTTCAGGGGGGCAAAGACAGCGGAGCGGGTACCGATGACCACCCGGGCCTCCCCCGCCTTGATGCGCTTCCACTCGTCGTACCGCTCCCCCGCTCTCAGGGAGGAGTGGAGCACGGCGATTTGCTCCCCGAAGTGGGAAGAGAACAGCCGCATCAGCTGAGGGGTCAGGGAGATCTCGGGCACCAGCACCAGAGCGGTTCTCCCCCGCCGCAGGGTTTCATAGATCAATTTCAGGTATACTTGGGTCTTGCCGCTGCCGGTGACGCCGTAGAGCAGCGCGGCGGCGGCCTTATTTCCGGCAGCCAAAGCGTTAAGGCCGTCAAAGGCGGCCTGTTGTTCGCCGTTGAGTACCGGCTCGGCCAGCTGCTCCACGCCCTCCACCTGTACCCGACGGTAGACCTCCCGCTTTTCCAGGGTGATCACCCCGCTTTTGGCCAGGGCGCGGAGGGTGGACGAACTGGCCCCGGTAAAGTAGCACAGCTCCTTGGTGGAAGCTTCACCGATGGCACACAGCAGCTCCACCACCGCATATTGCAGCGGGGCGGTTCGCCGCCGTGCGGCAGCCTGATCCAGGGCCTCCTGGGCGGGCATGGCCAGGGTGGCCACCTGTTCGGTCTTGTCCCCCACGCCCCGGGCGGCGCTGGTCTCCAGGGTGATGATCCCCTTGTCCCGCAGCAGCTTAAGGGCGGGATTGGGGTCTTTGGTGCCGAAGGCCTCCCGAATGGCGGTCACATCGGCGCAGCCGCCGTTTGCAAAGAGCAGCTCCACCACCTGCCGGGCGTGGTCCGACTTGCCGGCGGCCTCAAAGGCCGACTCCCGGTCCACCCCCTCGGCCACCTTCCACTGGTCCTGGAGTGCATAGTACAGCCCTGCCGGCAGCATGGCCCGGGCGGCGTCGTACACGGTGCAGAACCACCGTTCTCGCATCCACAGGGCCAGCTTGATGGCCTCACCGTCCAGCACCGGGCTGTCGTCCAGCACGGTGAGCACCGGCTTTAAGGACACGCCTGCCGGGCCCTGGGCCTCCAGGGCCAGTACAATGCCCTCAGTGCGGCGGTTGCCCGCGCCGAAGGGCACAATGACCCGCATCCCAGGCCGCAGAGTAACAGTTAGCTCGGCAGGCACGGCGTAGTCGTAGGGCTTGTCGATGGCGTAGGTGGCAGCCTTGAGGGCGATTTTCGCTACCATGTCCATCTCCTTCCCATTTCCCCTAGGCTTTGTTTGAATATTGGCGATATGCCCAGCGACGAGGAATTTTGGCCGCTGGCAAGCAATTTTTTTGCAGGAATCCTGACGGATTTCAAGGAAAAATAGTGCCGTCCAGGGGGCAAAAGGCCCGCCGATTGGGCTTGTTGACAATCTTCAAACAAGGCCTAAGGACAGCCCGAGGCAAGCGACAGGCCGGAAAGTCTGTCGCTTGCCTCTCATTCCTCTCATATCAGGCCTCTTCCTGGTTCAGCTCCACCTTACCCTCGGCCACCTCACGGATGGCGATGGTGACAGGCTTATCGTCCAGAGAGATGCCGGCGTCCTCCGCCTCGGTGGCCACCTGACGGGCCCGCTGGGCCACCACGTTCACCAGCATATAGCGGCTGGGCACCTGCTCCAGCAGTTTGTTCATAGGGGGTTCGAGCATCATATTCGATCAGACTCCTTCTACCAGATTCATGCGGTTTTTGGTGCGGCATCCCTCGGCGGTGAGGATGGAGATGATCTCCTCCGCCGCGTCGGACACCTTGTCGTTGACCACCAGATAGTCGTAATTGGGGATCTCCCGGTATTCCTCCCGGGCCTTCTGGAGCCGGCCCTGGATGACCTCCTCGCTGTCGGTGGCCCGGCGGTGCAGCCGGCGGGACAACTCCTCAAAGGAGGGGGGTACGATGAAGATACACACCGCGTCGGGGCACTTGGCACGCACCTTGGCGGCGCCCTGGACCTCGATGTCCAGCAGCACGTCGATACCGGCATCCAGCTTCTCCCGGATCACCCGCAGAGAAGTGCCGTAGTAATTATGGACATATTCGGCGTATTCCAACAGCTCGTCGTTGGCGATCATCCGCTCAAATTCCTCGCGGGCGACGAAGTTGTAGTTCACTCCGTTCTCCTCGCCCACCCGGGGCTGCCGGGTGGTGAAGGACACGGAAAAATGGATGTCCTTGCGTTCGCTGAGCAGCTCGGCGATCACGGTGCTCTTTCCGACTCCCGAGGGGCCGGACAGCACGATGAGCGTGCCCCGTTCCTTTTTCTTTCCCATCAAGGCGCTTCTTCCTCCTCTGCGGCTTCTGTCTCTTTTCCGCCCAGTCGGCCTGCCACCGTCTCCGGCTGGAGGGCCGAGAGCACGATGTGGTCGCTGTCCATGATGAGCACCGCCCGGGTACGCCGTCCATAAGTGGCGTCGATCAGGTTGCCCTTATCCCGGGCCTCCTGCACCATACGCTTGATGGGGGCGGATTCCGGACTGACGATGGCGATAAGCCGCCCCGCCGATACCATGTTGCCAAAGCCGATGTTGATCAGTTTCATGGGGCCGCTCCTTACTCGATGTTCTGGATCTGTTCCCGGATCTTCTCGATCTCGGCCTTGATATCCACCACATAGCCGGCGGTCTCAATATCACTGCACTTGGAGCCAATAGTGTTGGCCTCCCGGTTGAACTCCTGAATCAAAAAGTCCAGCTTGCGGCCGATGGCGCCGCCCTGGCTCAGCATATGGTCCAGCTGGGACAGATGGCTGCGCAGGCGGACAGTCTCCTCGTCCACCGCCACCTTGTCGGCATAGATGGCCGCCTCGGTGAGAATGCGGCTCTCGTCGATCTGAGTGTTCTGGAGCACCTCGTTCATCCGGGCCACCAGCTTGGCCCGGTAGTCGGCCACGATGCCGGGAGAGCGCTTCTCCACCTTGGACACCAGGCCCTCGATGGTGGCCGCCCGGGACCGGACGTCCTGGCACAGCTTCTCCCCTTCCCGAGTCCGCATGGCGTCAAAGTCATCCAGCGCCAGATCCAGCACCGTACAGATATCGGCAGACAGGGCCTCCAGGTCCTCCTGGGTCTTTTCCACCAGGAACACGTCCTGGAACCGTGAGAGCAGGGATACAGAGATGTCGTCCCGCAGGCCATAGGTATCCCGCAGGTCCTTGAGGGCGGCATAATAGCCGTCGGCCACAGGCTTGTTCACCGAAATGGCCACGTCGCCATTGGCGGAGGGGCCGATGGTGATATACACGTCCACCTTACCCCGGGAAATCCGGCTCTGCACCCGGCTCTTCACCGCGTCCTCGGCAAACACATAGATGCGGGGCAGCTTGACGGTGCAGTCCAGATAGCGGTTGTTCACCGAGCGCAGCTCCACCGTGATGGGACGGCCGTTCAGGTTGGCCTCTCCCCGGCCGTAGCCGGTCATACTCTTGACCAAATGGGGTTCCCCCTGTTCGTATGAAAGTATTTAATCCTATTTATTATAATGTCTGCTGAATAAACCGAAAATCGGTTTATTCCCGCGGCAGTAGCCGCACAATTCCATAAAAACGGCTCAAGGGAGCCGCTTTTATGGAATTCAGCCATTGTTATAATGCGTATTTTCACTGGTGCGTCTCAACGCACCAGTGGAAGGCGCAAGGTTTTTGGACAACTTCGTCCAAAAACCTTGCGCCTGAACAAAGCTATTTGGCCTTGAAAGCTTTAGCTTTCAAGACTTCCAGCTTTGTTCATTACGCATTATTATATCAGACTACCGATTCTTCCGCAAGCCCCTGTCCACCCGGGCCACATAGAAGGCAATGAGCTTGGAAAAGCCGATGTCATAGATGACAAAGCCGATGTTGCCGGCAGCAAAGACCATCCAGCTCTGGCTGAGGGCGGCGGGCAAAAAGGGCAGAAAGAGGGCCTTCAGCCCGAACCACAGCACCGCCAGGGCGATGTTGCAGCAGACCAGCTTGCCCACCCATTCCAGTACCCGGCTGGGCAGCCGCTCCAACAGGCTCTTCACCATAGGCCACAGGCCGAAGAAGATCAGGTAGAGCAGCGCCACACTCTTGCTGGGGATGAGGAGCAGACCCAGGATACCGGTGGCGCCGTAGCAGAAAAACCCGGCGGCCAGGCTGGCGGACACCACCGCCCCTGCCGGAAACACCCCCGCCACCGCCACCAGCGCCAGCTTTCCGCTGGGGGCCAGGAAGGCCAGGTAGAGGGAAATCAGGGACAGGCCGGTGAGCAGGCCCACCAGCGCTGTCCGGCCCGCGCCGCCGCGATAAGAACCACGCCCTGCCATGGCTCAGTTCCCGCAGCCGCCGCACAGGCAGTTGAGACACATACAGGCGGTACACATATCGCAGGCGTCGGGGCCGCCGCCGTAGCCGTAGGGCCGGTAGGCCTGGCCGCCCTGACGCATCATCATCAGGGCCTGACGGTATTCGGCGTTGGAGGGGTCCATGTTGCAGGCCATCTGGATGTGCTGGGTGGCCTCGTCCAGCCAGCCCTTCCGGTAGGCCAGAGAGCCGGTGAGGAAGTGCCACTCGGCATCCTGGTTGGGGGCGGAGCGGAGCAGCTGCTCGGCCCGGCTCAGATCCCCCATATTGATGGCCTGGCGGACCTGGTTGTACAGGCTGGAGCCCTGGGAGGAGGAGCCGTAGGACTGCTGATAGCCGCCCTGATAGCTTCCACCCTGGTGGCCGCCGCCGGAGCGCATCTTGGTGATGGCGTCGTAGGCCTCGTTGATCTCCTTCATCTTCTCCTCCGCCAGATCGGCCAGAGGGTTGTTCTGATAGTTGTCGGGATGGTACTTCCGGGCCAGTTCCCGGTACGCCCGCTTGATCTCGTCGTCGCTGGCGTCGGGCTTTACACCCAATACGCTGTAAGGATCGCTCATGTATGTTTTCTCCTGTCTGTATGATTGGCGGCCTTCCATTGGCCGGTAAAAACCAGTTCTTCCACGGCGGGCAGGCCCAGATAGAGGATGTTCTCCACCGTCTCCTGCCAGTGGCCCAGCTCCAGCAGGGCCATGGCGGACCGGGCCAGATTGAGGGAGTGACGCAGAGTGGTGCGCATGGTCTCCCGTCCCTCCTCCGGTCTGCCGTCAAAGCGGGTCAGGATGGGATTGTAGGAGCCGGTACGCTTGTCCTCCTCCAGATCGTCCCAGGCGTCCACCAGGTAGATCCACCGTCCGATGTGGTAGAGCAGCTGTTCCATGGCCCGGTCCCGGGCCCGGTCCCCTGAGGGGGGCGCGGCAGCGGTGAGCAGCCGGGCAAAGGTGTCCGCCGTCCGGTCGATGGAGGAACACTTCTCCCCTTCCAGCGCCTGCAGCTCCGTCAGACATTGGCGCACCTGGCCGTCAAAATCAGGCCGGGCGACGGCAGCCTTCCGGTAGCCACGGCGGAGCATTCGAGAGAGCAGCCGGGCAGTCAGCCCCTTCCAGAACCCGCTGTCGTCCACCGTATCCCGCAGCTTCCAGTAGCTGAGGATGGTACCGGCATCGGCGGCTGCGTCCACTCCGTCAGAGAGGACGCAGTTCTTTTTCCTGCACCACAGCCGGGCGGGACATCGCCTGGAGGCAGGCTCCGGCTTGGCCCCGTCCAGCAGCATGGCCAGGAAGGTGAAGTCGTAGTTGAGGAACATCCGGGCCAGAAAGCCGTGGCGCTTGCCCAGGGCGTGGCATACCCCGCAGTAGAGGGCCTCATAGTCCCGGTTCTGGCGCACCTTCAGTTCGTCCCGCCAGGGACGCACATAGCCGAACATCAGTCAGCGGGGTTGATGGCGGTGATGCAGAAGGTAATGGAGCGGTTGCGGCGGACCTGCCGGTCCAGCAGCACCGCCAGCAGCACGCCCAGGGCAAAGCCGATGCCGCCCACCGCGGCGCTGATGCCGCTGCTCAGCTGAAAGGCAGCGCAGATGAAGTAGCCCAGGAAAAACAGGATAAAAGGCACCAGATAGACCACCACAGCCGCCTTCAGAATGCCGCCGGTGGAGGACTCCACCCGCACCATGTCGCCGGGCATGGCCCGCACCGGGTTGGCCGCCATGACGGCCACGGTGGAGCTGACCATCAGCTCGCTGCATCCGCCGCCGCACTTGGAGCAGTCGTGGCCGCAGGCGGACTGACGCTTCACCGCCACCTCCGCCCGGCCATCGGGAAATACTTTGGTTACTTTTGCAGTTTGAATCATGGGATCACCTTGGTTTTTCTCTTTATTCTGTGACAGGAATCTAGGTCAGAGACACGGATATGGCGTATTCGCCCACCACGCCCACGCTGCTGCTGCCGTCCAGATAGACCTTGACCGGGACAGTGCGGCTGCCGGTGGAGGGATCGGTGTTGGACAGGTCGGCTACGATCCGAAGCTGGGACTCGGTGATCTCATTGACCTCCTCCTCCGGGCCCCGGATGAGGACGCTGCACGACTTGGTGATGGCCTCCGCCTCATAGCCCTCGGGCGTGTTGATGATCTCGATGTTGTCCACCTTCATGGTGCGGGTAGCCAGACCCTGAATGGTCACCGTCACATTCACTTCGGTAATGCCGCTGACGTTGGTCAGCTCCGGGGAGAGCTCAATCTCCTTGGTAAACACATTGGTGCCGTATACGTCGGCCAGTTTGATATCACCCAGGGAGATTTCCTTCAGGCCCTCCACATCAGCCTGATCGCCGGACACCATGATGGTGTCGGTGGGGCTGAAGGTCACCTTGGCGTCGGCCGCCGTAGCGCCGCCGCCCTCGATGAGGTTGACGGTGAGGGGTACCTCCTTGAGCACCTCTACCGGCAGGGTCACCAGAACGGTCTGGGGATCGGCCTTGATATTGATGCCTGTGACAGGATTGCCGTTGGAATCGATGAGGGTCACCGGACACTGCTCGCTGTAGGTGCTGGTCAGGTCCTGCTGAGCCACGGTCACCTGGGCATACTGCACCTCGTTGACCAGCTCCTCCTGGCCGCTGATGGTAATGGTCTCCGGAGTGATGGAGAACTCGCCCCGCTGATAGCCCTCAGCCACACTGCCCTCAAAGACCGCCTGTACTGGCACATCCTTTTCCGTCCAGCGGGACACGGTAAAGTCCACAGTGGAGGGGCTTGTATACCGCAGATCGATGGCGTCGGTGGAGGTGATGGACCGGGGATAGTTGATGATACGGGTGGTGATGGGAATGGATTGCTCACCCGGTTCGGTAATACCGGACACATCGATATTCACCGTCACATCCCCCTGGGACAGGCGGTTGAACACCTCCCGGCGGGCCTGGATGTTGAGGCTCACCGTCTGATCGGCTCCCTGGGAGATCATCAGGCCCCGCTCTTCCAGCACGTCCAGGCCGCTGAATACCACCTGTACGTTGCGGACGGTACCGGTGGTCAGGGGGTTGGCCTCCTTGCCCACATAGATCCAAAGGGCAAAGGCCAGCAGCAGGGAGACCAGAATATAGAACCACTTGGAATCAGTGATCTTTCTCACCATTCAGCTTCTCCCCCTTTCCGCCCCGGAACAGCGACATGAATTTGAACTTGGACGGAGCTTCGGTCTGTTCCTGCTCGGGCATAAGCTCATTGCGGAGCAGCCGTTCCAGGGTTTCGGGGGCCAGATGCCGCTTGAGCATCCCGCCCACCGCCACCGAGATGGAGCCGGTCTCCTCCGACACGATGGCCACCACCGCGTCGGTGTGCTCGCTGGCGCCGATGCCCGCCCGGTGGCGCATACCCAGCTCCCGGGACAGATTCACGTTGCCCGACATGGGGAGCATACAGCCCGCGCCCACGATCCGGCCGCCCCGGACGATGACGGCGCCGTCATGGAGGGGGGCCTTGTTCCAGAAGATGTTTTTCAGAAGCTCGGCGCTCACCGAGCAGTCCAGGGCAGTGCCTGTCTTGATGGCATCATCCAGCATATTCTTCCGCTCAAACACCATCAGCGCGCCGGTCTTGGACTTGGACAGAGAGGCGTAGGCCTCCACCGTCTGGGTGATGGCCCCATCCAGCTCGTTGCGTTCCTCAGCGTGGGTAAAAACCTGGCCCAGGCTGGTACGGCCCATCTGCTCCAGGAAGCGGCGGATCTCCGGTTGGAAAATGACCACCAGAGCCACAACGCCCCATTCCACCACCCTGCCCAGCAGGAAATTAACGGTGTTAAGCTGAAGCAGGCTGGAGGCCCACAGGGCCACAATGAGCACCAAAATGCCCTTTGCCACCGCCCCGGAGCTGGTGCGGCGGATGAGCATAATGAGCTTATAGATGATAAACGCCATAATCAGGATGTCGATGATATCGAAGATCCCGATGGGGGTCACCATCCCTTTGAGCTGCTGCAGCAGATATAAAATGCCTTCCATACTCCCACGTCTCCCGCTCTCCGGCGGCGCCGGTCATTGCTCCCTGGCCGGTCCTGTTGAACCGACCTACTTTAACCAATTTATTATACTGTATTCCCCTGTGATTGACAAGGGTAAGCAAGATCAATTTTCTGTGAATTCCGCTCACCGTTCCCTCAGATCCGACGGGGTCCGACGCTTTCCTGGCAGCAAAAAACCCTCCGGGCCGAGGGCCTTGGAGGGCATTTCGCTCAGCGGGAGGACCGGACCAGCCGGGAGACCTCCCACACAAACCGGTCCACCTCCGCCGCCGTGTTGAAATCGGAGACACTGGCCCGGACGGTGCCCGCCTCCAGAGTGCCGGCGTTTTCATGGGCCAGGGGGGCGCAGTGGAGCCCCGCCCGCACCGCGATGCCCCGGCGGCTCAGGGACTCCCCCACCGCCTCGCAGTCCATCCCCTCCACCTGGAAGGAGAGCACGCCGCTCTGACAGGCCGGGTCCCGTGCCTGAAAGGCTTTTACATGGGGCAGCCGGGCCAGACCTTGGGCTGCCCGTCGGATAAGGGCCCCCTCCCGTTTGCCGATAGCCTCCGGGGTGCGGGCGGCCACATAGCGCAGCCCCGCCAGCAGTCCGGAAATGCCGGGCAGATTGTGGGTCCCCGCCTCCAGCCGGTCTGGCAGATAGTCGGGCATGGTCTGGAGGGCGGAGGCGCTGCCGGTACCACCCTGGATCAGGGGGACCGCCTCCCCGGCGCAGAGGAGCAGCCCGGTCCCCTGGGGGCCGTACAGCCCCTTGTGGCCGGGCATGGCGATGAAGGCCGCCCCCAGCTTCTCCTGCCGCACCGGCAGACAGCCGGCAGACTGGGATGCGTCCACGATGAGGGGAATCCTCCGGCGGCGGCACAGGGCGGCAATCTCCTCCATGGGCAGGATGAAACCGAACACATTGGAGACGTGGGTGCACACCACCGCCGCCGGGTCCGCCTCCAGCCCCGCCTCAAAAGCGTCCAGCAGCCCCTGCCGGTCAAACAGAGGGGCTTTGGCTACCATGATCTCCGCCCCCAGGGCGTGGAGCGGCCGGGTGACGGCATTGTGCTCCCAGGGGGAGATGAGCACCCGGTCCCCCGGCTTCACCAAGGAACGGATGGCGATGTTCAGGCCGTGGGTGGCGTTGAAGGTAAACACCACCTGCTCGGGGCTTTCCATGCCGAAGAGGTCGGCCGCCGCCTGACGGCAGGCAAAGGCGGTCTCCGCCGCCCGGCGGGCGGGCAGATGACCGCCCCGGCCGGGGCTGGCCAGATTTCCCACCGCCCAGGCCGCCGCCCGGGCCACAGCGGGGGGCTTTTGCAGGGTGGTGGCTGCACTGTCCAGATAGATCACAGCCCCACCTCCCGGTAGCCGCCGTCCTCCGCCTGGAGGAAAATCCGTTTAGGGTTGAGGCCCGCCCGGTTCAGGATCACCAGGGCGTTGGTAAGGCTGCGCTCGGCCACCTTGACGGAGTGGCTGCACCCCTCCCGGTCGATGAGTTTTGGGGATCGAAGAATGCGGGCCGTGATCCCCGCCCGCTCCAGCGCGGCGGCTGTCCGCTGGGCATAGGTCAGGGAGCGGCAGACAATGAGATAATAGACCATAAAAAACGCTCCTCTCGCACCAGCATATGTGCAAGAGGAGCAAAGGGTGAACCGTGCATTTAAATGGACTCCAGCAGACAGACAGCGTGGGCGGCCATGCCCTCCCCAGACCCGGTAAAGCCCAGGCCCTCCTCGGTGGTGGCCTTGACGCTGACCTGATCCACGTCCAGTCCCAACCGGGCAGCCAGATTGGCCCTCATCTGGGAAATGTGAGGGGCCAGCTTGGGCTTCTGGGCCAGGATGGTAGCGTCAATGTTGCCCACCCGGTACCCGGCCTGGGTGAGGCGCTCCCCCACCCGCTCCAGCAGCACCAGGCTGTCCGCCCCGGCGTAGGCCGGGTCGTTATCGGGGAACAGCTTGCCGATGTCCCCCAGGGCCGCCGCCCCCAGCAGGGCGTCCATAATGGCGTGGGTCAGTACGTCGGCGTCGGAGTGGCCCAGCAGCCCCTTCTTCCAGGGAATGTCCACCCCGCCCAAAATCAGCTTCCGGCCCTCCACCAGCTTATGTACGTCATATCCGTGTCCGATTCTCATATTTCTTCCCTCCAGGCCAGCAGGGCCTCAGCCATAGCCACGTCCTCCGGCGTGGTCAGTTTCAGGTTGCAGTAATCGCCCTGGGTCAGAGCCACCCCGATACCCAGCCGCTCCACAGCGGAGCAGTCGTCAGTGAGGGCGGCATCCGCCTCCAGTGCCTTGGTGAGGGTCCCTCGAATCAGATCCCGTTGGAACACCTGGGGGGTCTGGACGGCGTAGAGCACCGACCGGTCGGGGGTGGACTCCACCAAACCGTCCCGGGCCACCTTTACTGTATCCTTCACCGGCACAGCGGGGGCGGCGGCGCCGCACTGGGCTGCCCGGCGGATCACTTCCTCCAGTACCTTCTGGCTCACCAGAGGACGGGCGCCGTCGTGAATGGCGGCCAGCTCAATGGAGCGGCTCAGCTCCTCCACCCCGGCCAGTACCGACTGGGTGCGGGTCTCCCCGCCCCGTACTACCTTTCGCACCTTGGACAGGGCGGCATCCCGGCACAGACCGCTGATGGGCACGATCAAATCCTCCCGGGTGACCACCACGATCTCGTCAATGAGGGGGCAGTTGTCCAGGGCCCGCAGGGTACGGATGATCACCGGCACCCCGTCCAGAGGGAGCAGCACTTTGTCCTGCCCCATCCGGGTGGAGCTGCCCGCCGCAGGCACCACCGCGCCGCAGCGGAGGGATTCCGGCCTGTCCCGATGAAACAGCCGGGAGAATATGCCTGCCATGTTGGTTCCTCCTTCTACAAAAAAGGAGCCTGCCGGCCCCTTTTTATCGCTTGATATGGGCGGGGCGGTTGGCCGTCCCTCCGTTGTATCCTATTACGCCATAGCGGTATTGATGCGCTTTTCCACGTCCTCATAGCTGGCGTTCTGGGAGAGCACGATCTCTGAGATCAGAATCTGTTTGGCGGAGTGGAGCATCTTGCGCTCTCCGGTGGAGAGGCCCCGCTCCTCATCCCGGTGGGTCAGTCCCTTTACCACCCGAGCCACTTCCAGCAAATCCCCGCTTTTCAGCCGGAGCATATTTTCCCGGTAACGGCGGTTCCAGTTGGGGGTCATATCCACCTCGATGTCGGGAATGGCGGCAATGACGCGGTCCGCCTCCTCTCCGTTGATCACCGGGCGCACACCGATCTCCTCGCTGTTCTCCGTGGGGATCATGACCAGCATCCCGCCCACGGGCAGCTTGAGAATGTAGTACTCCCGTACGACACCGTTGATTTTCTTCTGCACGATGCTGTCCACAATACCAGCACCATGCATCGGGTGAACGATTTTGTCCCCTACCTGAAACACGATCCCACCTCCAAGCAGATCCGTCCGGTTCCTATACACTCCTCACCTTGTTTTATCCGATACAAGTTTATTATAGACCGGATTTCAATGCTTTGCAAGTAAAATCCCTTGCGTCTGTGTAAAAAAGCGGGGAATCCGGGCGAAAAAGCCTCCGCTGTGCTGCTCTGTGGTCCAAAATGCAATGAACACATCCACCAGCGAAGCTGGTGGTTGTCACTATGCGGGCATAGCCCTCTGTTCCTCGCGGACGCGTGCAACGCGTAATACGGTCTGCCAGCTGCGTAAGGACTGTTACTTGCCGCCCGTAAACGGGCTGTTAGATGGGATTCTCAGTTGCTCTCCCATCTCGTCCTCTTTTAGCTGATTCCTCACATACTCGGCAATTCGGCTCTCGTTTTTCCCTACCGTGTCCACATAGTATCCTCTGCACCAAAATTCTCGGTTCCGGTACTTGTATTTCAGCTCGCCGAATTGCTCATACAGCATTGTGCTGCTCTTCCCTTTCAGATACCCCATAAAGTGCGATACTGACATTTTCGGTGGTATCTCTACAAACAGATGGATGTGGTTGGGGCACGCTTCCGCTTCTATGATCTTTACCCCTTTCCACTCACATAACTGCCGCAGTATTTTTCCTATTGCCGCTTTCTTTTCTTGGTAAAATACCTTCCTCCGATACTTTGGCGCAAATACGATATGATATTTGCAATTCCACCGGGTATGGGATAAACTATTGATGTCATTCAGTCCCATCTGGATGTCCTCCCTTTGCTATCGTTTGTGCAGTTGGCAGACCGCACTCCTATTATAGCAAAGGGAGTTTTTTTATCTTTTTCATCGCCTTAGGCTTTTTTGAACCACTCGCCTAGCGAGTGGTTTTCTTTATACAAAAAACCGGGGACGCCATCACTGGCGTCCCCGGTTGGGTGACGGAATTACTCCTCCTCGGGAGCAGCCTCCTCGTCGCCGCCCTCCAGCAGAGCGCGGATGGACAGGGAAACCTTCTTGTGGTCGTAGTCGATGTCGATGATCTTCACGTCCACCATCTGGCCCTCGCTCAGCACGTCGCCGGGCTTGTCAATGCGGTGATCGGCAATCTGGGAGATGTGGATCAGACCGTCCACACCGGGCACGATCTCGGCAAAGGCGCCGAAGGTCATCAGCTTGACCACGCGGACATTGGCCACGTCGCCGGGCTGATACTTGCTGGTGAAGACCTCCCAGGGGTTCTGGGAGCGGTCCTTCATGCCCAGAGAGATCTTCTTCTTCTCGGGGTCGAAGGAGATGACATACACCTCAACAGTGTCGCCCACGGAGACGACCTCGGAGGGGTGCTTGATGCGGGACCAGGACAGCTCGGAGATGTGGACCATGCCGTCCACGCCGCCGATGTCCACGAAGGCGCCGTAAGAGGTCAGGCTCTTCACGGTACCGGTGTAGCGCTTGCCCTCCTCGATGTTGGCCCACACCTCAGCGGCCTTGGCGGCACGCTCCTCGGCCTCGACGGCGCGGATGGAGCCCACCACGCGCTTACGGGCGCGGTTGACCTCGGTGATGCGCAGGCGCACCTTCTGCTTGACCAGCTGGCTCATGGGAGTATCCCGGGGCAGGCCGGTCTGGGAAGCGGGCACGAAGACGCGCACGCCCTTGATGGACACGACGACGCCGCCCTTGTTCTCCTCGGTGACCACGCCCTCGACGGTGGTGTGATCCTCCTTGGCCTGCTCCACGTCTTCCCAGCTCTTCACGGTGTCAAGGCGCTTCTTGGAAAGGGTGACAACACCCTCCTGGTCGTTCACGCGCATGACGTAAGTCTCGATCTCATCGCCAACCTTTACCAGGTCCTCGACCTTGACCGTAGGGTCGTCGGTCAGTTCGGACACCGGTATGTAGCCGGCGTGCTTGGTGCCAAGATCCACATAGATCTCAGTGGGCGTAATGCCAGTGACAACGCCCGTGACCTTCTCCCCTGTATTTAAAGTCTTGATCGATTTCTCCAGCATTTCAGCGAAGGATTCCTCGATCTCAATGTTTTCGTCGCTCATTTTGTCATAGACCTCCTTTATAATCCACTCAGGCGTGGACGCGCCCGCAGTGATTCCAATAGAAGCCTTCCGGTACAGGGTGGAAGGTTCCAACTCTGCCGCCCGTTCGATCCAAACGACCATGGGACAGAGCGCTTTGCATAACTCGGCCAGCCGTTTGGTGTTGGAACTTTCCCGCCCACCGATGACGACCATAGCATCGCTTTTGGCGGCCAGCGCCTGAGCCTCAGACTGCCGTTTATACGTAGCATTACATATTGTATCAAAAATTTTTAAATTTGTACACTCTTTTTTTGCTTTTTTTACGCACTCTGCCCAGATAAAGTGCGTGGAGGTGGTTTGGGACACCATGGTGATGGGCAGTTCCCGCCGTTTGGGGTCCTCCTCCAGCCACTGGGCCAGAGCCTGTTCCCCTTCCAGCACAACAGGATGGGCACACCAGCCGGCGATGGCAGCCACCTCCGGGTGGTCGGGCATCCCGATAATGAGCACCTGCCTGCCCTCCCCCTCCGCCTCCTCCACAATGCGGTGGATGCGGGAGACATTGGGACAGGTAGCGTCGATCACGGGACAGCCACGCTCCTCCAGGGCCTTGTGGACCGCCCGCCCCTCCCCGTGGGAGCGGATGATGACGGCAGTACCGGGCGGTACCTGGTCGGGAGACTGGATCAGCGCCACGCCCTGCTCCTTCAGATAGTCAATGACGCTGCCATTGTGGATGATGGGGCCCAGCATGGCACAGGGCCTGCCGTTTTTAGCTGCCTGCTCCGCCAGTTCTACCGCCCGCCGGACGCCGTAGCAAAATCCGGCGGACCGGGCCAGTTCCACCCTCATCGCCCCGCCTGAGGCTTCAAAGCCTCGATGCGGACCATCAGGTCCTCGGCGATGCTCTTGTACTCCTCCGGCGTGGGGCGCTTGCCGGCGGTTTTGGGGTAATAGGGCTCTCCAATGACCACCGGATTCCAGCGGAACCAGCGCTTTTCCGCCGGCATATAGATGGGCACGATGGGCACTCCGGTGCGGGTAGCCAGCATGGCGGCGCCCGTCTTGGCATCGCCGAAGTCACCGTCCTGATGACGGGTGCCCTCGGGGAACATAAGCAGCAGCTCCCCATTTTTCAGATACTTCATGGCGGTCTTGATGGCTCCAATGTCGGCCTGACCCCGCTTGACGCCGAAAATGCCGCCGTGCTTCAGGATCCAGCCGATGATGGGCCAGTGCATGACCTCCTCCTTGGCCATGACGTGGATCTGGTGCTTCAGACCCAGGGCGTAGGCCACGAAGAGAGGGTCGCTCATCCGGGTATGGTTGGCGCACAGCAGAGCGCCCCCCTCCGGAAAGTTCTTCTTGTTGATGCAGCGGGTGGGTTTGAAGATACGAAAGGCCGGCCAGAGAACGATATAGGCCAGGATATAGATGATATTCATGCCTGCAACTGCTCCTTTGCAATCTGAATCAGCAGGTCCAAGCTTTGTTGCAGGTCCAGCTGGGTGGTATCGGCCAGAACCGCATCCTCCGCCTGACGCAGAGGCGCGGCAGAGCGGGTGCTGTCCTTCTCATCCCGCTCCTTCACGTCCCGCAGCACCGCTTCGTAATCGGCGCTCTGGCCCCGCTCCTTCAGCTCCAGCCAGCGGCGGCGGGCCCGCGCCTCGGGAGCGGCGGTGAGGAAGATCTTTACGTCAGCCTGGGGCAGCACCACAGTGCCGATGTCCCGGCCGTCCATGACCACGTCGTGCTCCTGAGCCAGTTTCCGCTGGCGGTCCAGCAAAAAAGCACGGACCTCGGGTATGGCGGACACGCAGGAGGCGTACCGGGAGATCTCATGCTGCCGGATGGCCTGGGATACGTCCTCTCCATTGAGGTACATCCGCTGTTCCCCGTCCTCCCCGTAGCCCAGACCGATGTCCAGGCCGGGCAGCAGGGCGATCACCGCCTCTCTGTCCTCCGGGTCTGCGCCGGTACGGAAGGCCTGCAGGCCCACGGTACGGTAGATGGCGCCGGTATCCACATATAAATACCCCAGCGCCTTGGCCAAAGCCCGGGCCAGGGTGGACTTGCCCGCCCCGGAGGGGCCGTCAATGGCAATGCTCCTGTGCTTGGTCATATCACTCTGCCTCCTTGGAGGGACGGACGAACTCCGCTGCGCCTCGTCCCGCCGCCCGGCCGGTGGACCAGGCGATCTGCAAATTAAAGCCGCCGGTGTAGGCGTCTACATCCAGCACTTCCCCGGCAAAAAAGACCCCAACCGCCTTCTTGGAGGCCATGGTATGGGGGTCTACCTCAGAAGTTTTGACGCCGCCGGCAGTGACAATAGCCTCGGCGATGGGCCGGGGTCCGGAAATATCGATGCGAATGCACTTAAGGGTCTCCACCAACCGGCGGCGCTGCTGCTTGGTTACCGAGTTGGCCTTCAGGTCGCCGGGAATGCTGGTCAGCTCCAGCACCACCGGCACCATGAGCCGGGGCACCAGCCCCTCCAGCACATGGCGGAAATCCTTGTTGGCACCCTCCCCCAGGTCCCGGAGCACCCGGGCGTCCAGCTTCTCCTGGTCCAGGGCGGGTTTCAGATCCAGCAGGATATAGTAGTGCTCCTTCCCCATGTCCCGCATATGGGCGGAGGCGGAGAGGATTAGGGGCCCGGTGATACCGAAGTGGGTGAAGAGCATCTCCCCCTGCTCGGCATACACCGTCTTTTTCTTGCTGTTTTTCACCTGGATGGCCACGTTCCGCAGGCTGAGACCCTGCATCTGGGCGCAGAAGGCCTGCTCCGTCACCAAAGGTACCAGAGAGGGCCGTGGCTCCACGATGGTATGGCCCAGCACCTTGGCAAAGTCGTAGCCGTCGCCGGTGGAGCCGGTGAGCGGATAGGACACGCCGCCGGTGGCCACCACCGCCGCTTTGCAGGGATAGGTCCCCTTCTCCCCTTTCACGCCGGTGATGCATCCCTCCTCCAGGATCAGGCCGACAGCCCGGTCCTGAACGATGTCCACCCGGGCCTTCCGCAGGGCACGCAGCAGGGCGTCGATGATGTCGGCGGCCTTGTCGGACTGAGGAAACACCCGGTTACCCCGCTCCACCTTCAGGGGCACACCCAGACCTTCAAAAAAGGCTTCCGCCTCCTCGGGAGTAAAGCGGGTGGCGGCGCTGGTCAGGAACCGGCTGTTGCCGGGAATATTTTGCAGCAACTCCTGCACCGTGCAGTGGTTGGTCACGTTGCACCGGCCCTTGCCGGTGATGTACAGCTTGCGGCCCAGCTTAGGGTTGCGCTCCAGCAGGGTAACGGACACGCCCTGCTCCGCGGCGGCCAGGGCCGCCATACACCCGGCGGCGCCGCCGCCAATCACGATGATCTCACTCAAGGGTTTTCGTCCACCTTCTCATAGACCTCATACTCGTCCCAGATCCGTTCCAGACTCTCAAAGGTACGAGAGAGGTCGTCGTTCTTCTTCCGGCCGATGGCCACGATCAGGGCGTTGACCAGGCTGAGGGGGGCCACCAGGGAATCCACGAAGGAGGCCATGTCGCTCTTGGCCAGCAGGGTGATGGTGGAATAGGGAGCCAGCGGGGATGCCGCCGAGTCGGTAATGGCAATGGCCTCCGCCCCCCGGTCGTGGGCAAACTGCATGGCCTTCACTGTCCGGCGGGAGTACCGGGGGAAGCTGATACCGATGATCACGTCCTCCGGCCCGATGTGAAGCAGCTGTTCAAAGACCTCGCTGCTGGAGGTGGTGTGGATGATAGTCACATTGTTGAAGATCAGGGTAAAATAGAACCCCATAAAGCTGGCGATGGCGGCAGCGGAGCGCACACCCAGAATATAGATGTGGCGGGCCTTGACGATGGCGTCCACCGCACGCTGGAACTGGGTCTGATCGGTCTCCTCCATGGTCAGGCGAATCTTCTCAATGTCGGACTGCATCACCATGGACAAAATGTCGTGGTCTCCGATGCGGTCGTTGGTCACCTCGATGCGCTGGATAGAGGTGAGCTTGCTGCGGATCATCTCCTGCAGGGCCTTCTGCATGGCGGGATAGCCGTCGTAGCCCAGCTCGGCGGCAAAGCGCACCACGGTAGACTCGCTCACCTTCACCGTCTTGCCCAGCTTGCTGGCCGTCATGAAGGCGGCCTTGTCGTAGGACTCCAGGATGAAGTTGGCGATGAGCTTCTGCCCCTTGGAGAAGGTATTCATTTCAGATTGAATGGTAGAGAGAATATCTTTCGGCATAACCAGTACCTCCCGGCGTTCTGATCCCTGTCGACATAACGCCGTTAACCTTGATGACAAAGAATCCCGGTCCATCCCCCGGTGTGACCGTGGACAGACCGGACAGAAAGACGGCCGCGCAGCCGCGGTACGTCCCTTGATTCAGTAAACATTATCATACTGGTTTTCCGAAAGAAAAGCAATCCCCTTTTTGCAAGAATTCTATCATTTCCTGCAAAAAGTCCCTCAGGCTCTGGGTGGGACCTGCTCCAGCAGGGCCACTTCCTCCCTGCTGAGGACTCTCCAGCGGCCCGGCTTCAGCTCTCCCAGGGTGAGGGCTCCCTCCCGCACCCGGCGCAGGCGGGTGACCTGGAGTCCGGCGGCGGCGCACATCCGCCGCACCTGCCGGTTGCGCCCCTCATGGATGGTGACGGACAGAATCCCCTCCCCCGCTCGCTCCACTTGGGCGGGACTGAGGGGCACGCCGTCCAGCTCCATGGGACCCCGCAGCACCGGCAGAGCGGCGGGGATATCTCCTTTCACCCACACCAGATACTCCTTCTCCACCTCATGGCTGGGATGGATGAGCCGCTGGGTCAGCTCCCCGTCGTCGGTGAGGATGAGCAGGCCCTCCGAATCCAGGTCCAGCCGGCCCACCGGCCATACCCGGACGCCGCAGTTCTGTACCAGGTCGGCCACCGTTTTCCGTCCCTTCTCGTCGGACAGGGTGGTAACATAGCCCCTTGGCTTGTTGAGCATCAGATAAGTACGCTTTTCAGGACCCTTCAGAGGCCTGCCGTCCACCCGGATATCGTCTTTGTCCGGGTCGGCCTTATCGCCTACAACGGCAGGCTTGCCGTTCACTGTCACCCGGCCCGCCGCCAGCCAGCCCTCCGCCGCCCGGCGGGAGCAAACGCCGTTGGCCGAGAGTATTTTTTGCAGCCGTTCTTCCACCGGCAGTCTCCTTTCCGCAGTTGAGGCCTGCCGTAAAACGGCAGACCTCTTCTGTATTGTGTCAAATTCATCCAAACAGCCGCTGCCACCACCGGAGAGGGGCCACGTTGTTGACCGCCCCCGTCTGGTAGAGCAGGGGCAGCCGGCCGATCTCATCCCCGTTCAGGGTGAGTGTGAGGCTCCCCGCCGGGAATCCGGCCTCCACCGGGGCCTCCACCTGCTCCGGCAGATCCACTGTCCGCTGGACGGTCTCTCCCTGAGCCAGCGGGTAATAAAAGTCGGACACGGTGCTCACCCGAGTGAAAGGGCACAGACTGCCCGTCACCGGAATGTGGGTCCACTCCCCCGCCGACGCCGCCAGGGTCCGGGGATAGGTGGCAAAGCCGTAGTCAAAGAGGGCGGCGTGATCGGCCCAGTCGTTGGGGGCGTTGAGGGTAACGGCGATGAGCTCCTGGCCATCCCTCAGGGCGCTGGACACCAGGGTCCGTCCCGCCTTGTCGGTGTAGCCCGTTTTCAGGCCGGTGCACCCCTCATACCGCCACAGCAGTTTGTTGTGGTTGGTCAGGCTCCGCCCGGCAATGAAGACAGACCGGGTGGAAACGATGGTCCGCAGTTCCTCCCGCTCCAGTACCGCCCGGGCCAGGATGGCCATATCGTAGGCGGTGGAGTAGTGGTCCGGGTCATCCAGACCGTTTGGATTTGCAAAGTGGGTGTCGTTCATGCCCAACTGGGCGGCCTTTTTGTTCATCTCCGCCACGAAGCTCTCCACGTCTCCCCCGCAGTAGCCTGCAATGGCCAGGGCCGCGTCGTTGCCCGAGGAGAGCATCAGCCCGTAGAGCAGAGCCTCCAGGGTGACCTTCTCCTCCGGCTTGAGGTACATGGAGGAGCCCTCCGCCCCCGTCCACTCACGCTTGATGGTTACCGTGGAGGACAGGTCGGGATGGAGTTCCACCGCCACCAGGGCGGTCATCAGTTTGGTGATGCTGGCGATGCTCCTCTGTTCCCGGGCGCTTTTCTCGTAGAGCACCCGCCCGCTCTCTTTGTCCATCAGGATGGCTGAGGAGGCGGACAGGGTGGGTTCTGCCCCGAAAACGGGCAGGACCAGCAGAGACAGGACCAGCAAAAGGGCGCACCAGCGTTTCAAAACAGCATCACCTCACGTTGATGCCGTTAGTATACGCCCTCAAACCCCGGTTTATCCGTGCCGTTCTGGGCGGCCTTCTCTGCCTTTTTCTTCTCCTGCTGCTTCTCAATGAAGTCCGTGATCTTGTCGATGGCCTCGGGCACCATCTCCACCACCCGGTCCACAGTGGTAGCGGCGGGAGGCGCCACAGGCAGCAGCTTCACCGAGCCGTCCTTGACCACCAGGAAGCCCACCGGGATCAGGTTGATGCCCGCCCCGGCGCCGCCGCCGAAGCAGCTGTTGTCCTCCGGCTTCTTGTGCTTACTGCCAAACTCAGTACCGCCGGAGCCCACACCCACGCTGAGCCGGGAGATGGGGATGATGGTCACCTCGCCGGTGACGATGGGCTGGCCCACAATGGTGTTGGCGTCTGCGATCTCACGGACCTTGTCCACGATCTCGCCCATCAGATCTCCGATAGGATGCTTTTCCATAGCTTAAACCGCCTCTTTCTGTGTTTCCTGCCGGGATTTGCTCCCGCTTTTTTGTTTGGAAAGGATGGGCAGTACCTTGGATGCCACCCGGACGCCCAAGGCAAGGATCTGCCCGATGGTCAATGTGGCCGCCGCCCGCAGATATACAGTGGGATGCTCAGTGGTAAAATCCACGTTGGTGCGGATGCGCCACTCCTTCACCTTGAAATTTTGCTCCACCAGGGGCCAAAACATACCGATGGCCCCGTTGAGTCTGCCGTAATTCACCGCCGTCTTGGCCGGATCGGCGGAGGCAACAACCACGTCCAAATAAAACTGGTCAATGCGGATCTTCCGCCGCAGCTGCCCGGCGGCATCGGTCACCACCGGCAGCAGTTCTTTCACCAGATCAAAGATTTCTCCCGCCGTCTTGGGCTTCTTTGGAGGCTTGGACTTTTTTTGCTTGGATGCCTTGGCTTTTTTTGCCTTGGCCGGTTTGGGCTGTTTGGCCTTCCGGGGAAAGAGGGTCACCCGCACCGGCCCTGCCAGCAGCCGAACGGTAAAGGTCTTTTGGGCGTACTCCGCCCATACCCCCACCCGGATCAGGCTGAGCAGCACCAGCGCCAGGACCACGATCCCCAGAACCAGCAGCACAATCATGCCCCAGACTCCTCCTCAGACTTGGCCAGCTCCCTGGCGGCTTCCTCGATCTCTTCCTCGGTGATGGCGGACAGGTTCTCCCCTTCCTCCGCCGCCTTCAGCCGCTCCACCGCTGCCTGCATCTCCAGGGTAATCTGCCCGTCCTCCGGCGGCATATTGGGCAGCTCGGGCAGCTCGTCCAGGCTGGACAGGCCGAAGGACCGCAGGAAGGTCTGGGTGGTGCGGTACTGGATGGGCCGGCCTGGCACCGCCAGGCGGCCGCACTCCTCGATCAGATCCCGCTCCAGCAGCAGGCCGATGGTATAGGAGCTGTCCACCCCACGCACCTGGTCCACATAGGCCCGGGTGGCAGTCTGGTGGTAGGCAATGATGGCCAGCACTTCCAGAGCGGGCTGGCTCAGCCGGGCCGGACGGCGGGTCTCAAAGGCTTTTCGGATGTAGGGGGCGAACTCAGGGGCAGAGCACAGCTGATAGCTGGTCTCCAGCCGCACCAGCCGGATGCCCCGGCGCTCATAGCTGTAGCGGTCGGCCATGCGCTTGCACACCGTGTCCACGGTGCCCCGGTCCAGGTCCAGGGCCAGGCACAGCCGTTCCACTCCCACCGGCTCCCCGGCGGCAAAGAGGATGCCCTCGATGGCCGATTCGATTTCCTTTACTTCCATAGATTATCCCCCGTCTGACGGCTCGTAAACATCGGTGGAGTAGTCGGGCTCCTCCCCGCCCTCCCCGGTGCTTGTAATGGTGCAGTCCTGCTCGGTCCCCGCCAGGCGCACCCGCCGGGCCTTGCACAGTTCCAGCACAGCAATGAAGGTGGCCACGACCTCCGACCGGCTCCGGTTGCCCCGGAACAGGGCGGAAAACCGGGTGACCCCGAACCGGGCCAGCCGCTCCAGAATCTCGTCGGCCTTATCGGCCACCGGGTAGGGCTCCCGGCCCACAATGCCCTCAAAGGCGGCCATGGGGGGCGGCAGCCGGTGGTCGGCCCGGGCCAGGACCGACTTCATGGCCTTCAGCAGGTCCTCAGGCTTGTGGACGTAGCGGTAGGTCTTGTCCGCCTGGATGGCCTCCGGCGGCTTGGTCAGGTAGTCCCGCCCCACCGCATAACGGTCGGACAGGGTGGGCACCACCGCCTTGATGCGGACATAATCCTCCCGCCGCTGATGCTCCTCCAGGGAGGCCATCAGCTGTTCCAGTTCGGTAAGGGCCTCCTCATCGTGGATGGACAGCAGCATCCGGGTCTTGATGTAGACCAGCTGGGCCGCCATGGTGACGAACTCGCTGGCCACCTCCAGGTCCAGCTGCCGCCGCTGGTCCATCCAGGCCAGATATTGGTCCAGAATCAGGGAGATCTGAATGTCCTTGATCTCCATCTTGTTCTTGCTCAGCAGATGGAGGATCAGGTCCAGGGGGCCGTTGAAGTCCTCCATATCCTCCCGGTTCTTGACCACTTTTTCCAGATGGTAAATGGGCGTTTCGATGGCACTCACCTCAAAACAGGTTCAGAATAGTGGAAACGTCCTGGAGATAGAGCAGCCATTCCAGCGGCATTCCGGTGATGGCGCACAGCCCCCGCAGGCACTGGACCATCAGGAAGGTCAGGGGCTTGTTGAACACCCCCACCAGCACCAGGATGATGAGCAGGCCCATCACATATTTCTCATACTTGAGGATGGTATAGTAGGTCCTGTCGGGCAGGAAGGCAAACAGGATCTTGGACCCGTCCAGAGGGGAAATGGGGATCAGGTTGAACAGTCCCATACCCACCCCCAGCAGGGCCATATTGGACAGGAAACACAGGGCCAGCAGAGTGCCCTTGTTGATAGGAGCGAAGTGCCAGACAACGGAGGCCAGCGCCACTGCCGACAGAGCGGTGAGGAAGTTGGCCACCGGTCCTGCCAGGGCGGTGAGAGCCATGCCCTGTTTGGGTCGCTTGAAGTAGCGCATATCCACCGGCACCGGCTTGGCCCAGCCCACCTTGACCACCACCATCATCAAAAGGCCCATGAGGTCCAGGTGCTTGATGGGATTGAGGGTAAGCCGTCCGGCATTTTTGGCGGTGGGGTCCCCCAGCCGGTAGGCCACAAAGCCGTGAGACAGCTCATGCAGGGTAATGCACAGCAGGGCGGCCACGGCACTGATGAGCAGGGCCACAAGGCCCCACCAGTCCATATGCTGGGCAAATTCACGCAGAGAACCCAATGGTCATTCCTCCAACAGTTTGCGTTTCAGCCGGTCCAGTACCGGATCGGTCAGTCCGGCGGCATACAGATAGTCCAAAACAGAGCCGTAGGCCCCCTCCAACCTCTCCAGGCAATCCTCCAGATATTCCGGCTTGGAGAGGCCCACATAGGCGGGCAGGTCGGCGCGGGTCTCCTGCATCCACCGGATCACCGGGCGGATATAGGTCTGGGACACCTGATAGTCGGCCAGAATGTCCAGCCGGTCCACTCCCGCCAGAGTGAGCAGCAGGGCGGCAATGCAGCCGGTGCGGTCCTTCCCCGCCATACAGTGGAAGAGCACACCCCCAGGTGCGTCGGCGATGGTCTCCAGCACCGAGCGTATGGTGTCCTTCCGCTCCAGGGTGCGGAAATAGCCCAGGCCGATGAGCTCCTCCTCGTTGGGCAGCTTCTCGCCGGTAGACATGGGAATGAAATGGCAGGAGAAGCCGGAACGGGCCGTCAGTTCGTCAGGGAACTGTCTCGCCTCCGCCGGGCTGCGCAGGTCGATGATAGTAGTGATGTTCCGCTCCAGCAGAAGCTGGACATCGGCGTCGGTCAATCCCATAGGGTTGTCCCCCCGCAGCAGAACGCCCCACCGGGTGGTCCTCCCATCCGCCGTAGGATAGCCGCCCAGATCCCGCAGGTTGAGCATCTTCCCCAGCACGATTCGCCGCTCCATTCCATTTCCCCTCAGTTCTGTCCATAATTTGATTCCGATTATATCAAATTTTCCCGAAAAACACAAGCCGGACCGGCGGGTTTGCCCAGCCGGTCCGGCCTCTGCTCAGATGATGTGGTTCCGCAGGGTACCAATGCCCTGAACGGTCACCTCCACGGTGTCACCGGGGGCCATGGGCCCCACCCCTGCCGGGGTGCCGGTGGTCACCACGTCGCCGGGCTCCAGAGTCATGGAAGCGGTGATGAACGCCAGCAGCTGGGGCACCGCCGTCATGAACTGGCTGGTGTTCCCCTGCTGCACCACCGTCCCGTTGAGCCGGGTCTCGATGGCCAGAGCGGCGGGGTCCACCTTGTCGGTGACCACGGGGCCTATGGGGGCGAAGCCGTCCATGCTCTTGCCCCGGGTCCACTGGCCGTCCCCCTTCTGCACGTCACGGGCGGTGACGTCGTTGAGGCAGGTGTAGCCCAGGATATAGTCTGCAAAGTTCTCTGCCTTTACATCCTTTGCCCGGCGGCGGATGACGAAGGCCAGCTCCCCCTCATAGTCCAGCCGCCCCACAAAGGCGGGAGCGTGGACGGTTCCCTCGGGGTGGTTGAGGGTATTGGGGGCCTTCAGGAAGAGGATGGGCCGCTCAGGCACCCCCTCCCCCATCTCCACGGCGTGGTCGTAGTAGTTCTTGCCCACGCACACGATCTTGGTGGCCTCGCAGGGGGCCAGAAGGCGGCAGGCCTCCAGGGGCAGACTCTCACCGTCGTAGCAGATCTCCTCAAAGGGCGGGCAGGTCAGGGTGCGCACCAGGTCCCCCTGGAGCACACCCCACACGCCCTTGCCGTCCCGCAGCAGCTTCACATATCTCATGCCAGTCCCTCCGCGTGGTCCAGGATCAGATTAAGCAGTTCCTGCTTGCCGTCTCCCTTCTCAGCCGAAAAGGGAATCACCTTTACAGAATCGTCCAGTTCCAGAGTCTCCCGGATACGGGCCAGATTGGGCTCGATGTCGCTCTTGCGCAGCTTGTCCAGCTTGTTGGCCACCACGGCAAAGGGCTTGCCGCTGTTCTTGAACCACTGGGCCATGGTGCAGTCGTCGGCGGTGGGCTTGTGGCGGGAGTCCACGATCATCAGCCCCAGTGTCATCAGAGAGTTGTCCGCAAACCACTCCTCCATGAGCCGCCCCCACCGCTGCTTCTCCGCCAGGGATACCTTGGCATAGCCGTAGCCCGGCAGGTCCACCAGATAGAAAGCGGAGTCGATGAGGAAGTAGTTGATGTGGGTGGTCTTGCCGGGGGCTGCGCCCACCCGGGCAAAGTTCTTCCGGTTCAGGAGCCGGTTGATCACTGAGGACTTGCCCACGTTGGAGCGGCCGGCAAAGGCCACCTGGGCCAGCCGGTCCCGGGGAAAGTCAGACGCCTTAGCGGCGGAGCGGACAAATTCCGCTTTTTGCAGATTGATGGGCATAATTACCTCCCAAATGTGTATGCGCGACGGGGGTTTGCCCCCGTCTTACTGGCGCAGATTGGGCCGCTCGGCGGTCTGGGTCCCGGTGTGGGGCTGGGCCAGCGGCTGGGCAGGTTCACATACCTTCAGGTCCAGGGCCTCAGCCAGCACCTGGTCCACCTGCTCCACAGGCACAAACCGCAGCCCCGCCTTGACGGTGGGATCGATCTCCTCCAGATCCTTTACGTTATCCGCCGGAACAATCACGGTGCGGATCCCGTTTCGGTAGGCAGCCATGGTCTTTTCTTTCAGACCACCGATGGGCAGCACTCTACCCCGTAAAGTAACTTCGCCTGTCATTGCAAGCTCCGTCTTGACCGGCATATTGGTAAGGGCAGACACCATGGCGGTGGTGATGGCGATACCGGCGGAGGGGCCATCTTTGGGCACCGCTCCCTCCGGGAAGTGGATATGGAGATCCTTTGTCTTGTGGAAGTCGGCCTCAATGCCCAGCTGGGCGGCCCGGCTGCGGATATAGGTCAGGGCGGCGTGGGCAGACTCCTTCATCACGTCCCCCAGGTTGCCGGTAAGCTCCACCTTGCCGGTGCCGGGCACCACGGCCACCTCCACCTCCAGGATCTCTCCTCCCACGCTGGTCCAGGCCAAACCATTGACTACGCCCACCTGCTCGGTCTGGGGGATGTGGTCGGGGTGATACCGGGGAATGCCCAACAGCTCCTCCAGATTTTTCTCTGTAACGCTGACCGACTTTACAGTGCCTGTCACCAGGCGCATAGCGGCCTTACGGCACAGGGCGCCGATCTGCCGCTCCAGGATACGCACGCCCGACTCCCGGGTGTAACCCCGGATGAGGGTACGCAGTGCGTCGTCGGACAGTTTGAACTTGGCCTTTGTCAGGCCGTGGCGCTTGATCTGCTTGGGGATCAGGTGGCGCTTGGCGATCTCCACCTTCTCCTCGTCGGTGTAGCTGCTCAGCTCAATGACCTCCATCCGGTCCAGCAGGGGCTTGGGGATGGTGTCCAGGGTGTTGGCGGTGGTGATGAAGAGCACGTCGGACAGATCGAAGGGCACCTCCAGGAAGTGGTCCCGGAAGGTAGCGTTCTGCTCGGCGTCCAGCACCTCCAGCAGCGCGGAGGCGGGGTCGCCCCGCTGGTCGTTGCCCAGCTTGTCGATCTCATCCAGCAGCAGCAGCGGATTGCAGCTGTCGGCCTGCTTGATGGCGGCAATGATGCGGCCAGGCATGGCCCCTACATAGGTCTTGCGGTGGCCCCGGATCTCAGCCTCGTCGTGGACGCCGCCCAGAGAGATGCGGGCCATGTTCCGGTGAATGGCGTGGGCCACGCTGGTGGCAATGGAGGTCTTGCCCACGCCGGGCGGGCCTACCAGGCAGATGATCTGCCCCTTCATCTGGGGAGAAAGCTGCTTGACGGCCAGGAACTCCAGGATACGTTCCTTTACCTTCTCCAGGCCGTAGTGATCCCCATCCAGCACCTTGCGGGCGGCCTCCACGTTGACTCGCTCTTTGGTATACTTGCCCCAGGGCAGTTCCAGCACGGTATCCAGGTAGTTGCGCAGCACGGTAGCCTCGGCGGAGCCGAAGGGCTGCTTCTCCAGCCGGCCCAGCTCCTTGGTCAGCTTGTCCGCCACCTCCTGGGGCAGCTTGGCCTGGGCAATACGCTGGCGGTACTCCTCCAGCTCGCTGTCCCCCTGGCCGTCCTCCCCCAGCTCCTGCTGGATGACCTTCAGCTGCTCCCGCAGCACATAGTCCCGTTGGCTCCGGGTGAGTTGGTCCCGCACCTTGTCCTGCATCTGGTGCTCCAGCTCCAGAATGGCCACCTCCCGGCGGAGGTTCTGGCACAGCTTCTCCAGCCGGCGGACGGGGCGCAACTCTTCCAGAATGGCCTGCTTGTCCCCGGTGCGCATGGGCAGGTTCTGGGCGATGTAGTCGGCGATATAGCCCGGCTCCTCGCTGGAGAGCACCGACAGCAGAATGTCGGGAGTCATCTTGGGGGCCAGGTCGATGTAGTTCTCAAACAGCTCGTAGGTCTGACGGATCAGCGCCTCGGTGCGGGCAGAGCGGCGGAAGGTGGTCTCCTCCGGGATCTCCTCCACCTGGGCGGTGAAGTATGGCGTGGTCTGGGTCAGGCACTGGAGCCGTCCGCGGCTGACGCCCTCCACCATCACCCGCACATTACCGCCGGGCAGGCGGAGAATCTGGCGGACGGTGCTGATAGTACCCACCCGGTAGAGGTCGGCCTCTTTAGGCTCCTCCACTGCCAGATCCCGCTGGGCTACCAGGAAAATGGGCTGACCGGAGGTCATGGATTCGTCCAGGGCCTTGATGGAGGCCTCCCGGCCCACGTCAAAGTGGAGCATCATATTGGGAAAAATGGTCAGGCCCCGCAGGGCCAGGGCCGGCATGACCGCAGGCAGATTGGTTTGCATGGACTTCCCTCCTCTCGGGAATATGAAACAGGAGACAGGACCGAGGGCGGCCGGTCCTGCCCAGTCTCCCGGTTCCTGTCTCCTATATTGGTCTTATGGCTGTTCTGTTCAGGACACGTTGCCCTTGGGGGCCTTTCCGCCGTGCTCGGCACGGAGGGACGCGCCGCCCAGCCTGGGCCGGTGGGTGCGCTCCGGGTCGTGCTCCACCGTGGGAGGCACATGGTCCTTGACGCTCTCGGCGGTGATGGTCACCTTGGTAATGGTGGGGTCGGAGGGCACGTCGTACATGACCTGGGTCATGACCTCCTCCAGCACCGCCCGCAGGCCGCGGGCGCCGATACCACGCTCAATGGCCTTGTCGGCAGCCGCCTCCAGGGCGGCGGTGTCAAAGGTGAGATCCACCATATCGTACTCCAGCAGCTTCTGGTACTGCTTCACCAGAGCATTCTTGGGCTCAGTGAGGATACGCACCAGCTGATCCTTGTCCAGGGCGTTCAGGGTGGTGATCACCGGCAGACGGCCCACCAGCTCGGGGATGATGCCGAACTTCAACAGGTCGTGGGGCTGGACCTCCTTGAAGATAGCGGTATCCTTCTCCTTCTTGCTCTGGATCTCGGCGCCGAAGCCGATGGTCTTTTTGTCCAGACGCTGCTCGATGATCTTCTCCATGCCGTCGAAGGCGCCGCCGCAGATGAAGAGGATGTTCTTGGTGTTGATCTGGATGAACTCCTGGTGGGGGTGCTTGCGCCCGCCCTGGGGGGGCACGTTGGCCACGGTGCCCTCCAGGATCTTCAGCAGGGCCTGCTGCACCCCCTCGCCGGACACGTCCCGGGTGATGGAGGTGTTCTCGCTCTTGCGGGCGATCTTGTCGATCTCGTCCACATAGATGATGCCCCGCTCGGCCAGCTCGATGTCGTAGTCGGCGGCCTGGACCAGCCGCAGCAGGATGTTCTCCACGTCGTCGCCCACGTAGCCGGCCTCGGTGAGGGTAGTGGCGTCGGCAATGGCGAAGGGCACCTTCAGGATGCGGGCCAGGGTCTGGGCGAAGAGGGTCTTGCCGCAGCCAGTGGGGCCCATGAGCAGGATGTTGCTCTTCTGGAGCTCCACATCCTCCCCGCCCCCGAAGTAGATGCGCTTATAGTGGTTGTATACCGCCACGGACAGAGCCACCTTGGCATCCTCCTGGCCGATGATATACTGGTCCAGCACATCCCGGATCTCCCGGGGGGTGGGGATTACATCAGGGATGTCGGGGGACACGGACTCCTCCGGGTCATAGTTGTCGTCCAGAATGCTCATGCACAGGTGGACGCACTCATTGCAGATATAGGCCCCGGGGCCGGCGATGATGCGGGCCACCTGGTCCTGGTGCTTGCCGCAAAAGGAACAGCGTACGCTTTTGCGCTCGTCGTTTTTTGGCATATCGTTACCTCGTCGTACTCTGGATTGGTTGCAGATGGGAGCAGGTAAAAAGCCGGAAAGGGAGCGGGGCGTTTCCTCCCCGCTCCCCCGCAGATTACCGGGAATAGATGACCTTGTCGATCAGGCCAAACTCCTTGGCTTCCTCAGCGGACATGAAGTTGTCGCGCTCACAGGCGGCAGTGACTTCCGCCACATTCTTACCGGTGTTGTCGGCCAGGATCTGGTTCATACGCTTCTTGATGATCTCCAGGCGCTTGAGGTGGATGGCCATATCAGTGATCTGGCCCTGAGTGCCGGCGGAGGGCTGATGGATCATGATCTCCGCGTTGGGCAGTGCCAGGCGCTTGCCCTTGGCGCCGGAAGAGAGCAGGAAGGCCCCCATGCTGGCCGCCATACCGATGCAGATGGTGGATACATCACACTTGATGTACTGCATGGTATCATAGATGGCCATACCATCGGTGACGGAGCCGCCGGGGCTGTTGATATAAAACTGGATATCCTTGTCCGGGTCCTGGGCCTCCAGGTACAGCAGCTGGGCTACCACCAGGCTGGCGGTAGTGGCATTGACCTCCTCGCCCAGGAAGATGATGCGGTCGTTGAGCAGGCGGGAGAAAATGTCGTAGGACCGCTCGCCCCGATTGGTTTGCTCCACTACATAGGGTACTAAGCTCATGATTGCGAAACTCCTTTATTCTGATGTCGGGGCGCCGGGCCTCCCTCTCAGAGACCCGGGCCCCGGACCATCCCCACCCTTGGGCAGGCTTACCTCAAAGTATGCCCGCCTCACGGCGTCTTATTCCTCAGTTTTCTCCTGAGCGGGAGCCTCCTCAGCGGGAGCCTCCTCGGTCTTCTTCTTGGTGGTGCGGCGCTTCTTGGGCTTCTCCTCGCCCTCGGCAGCCTCACCCTCGGCCTCCTCGGCCTTCTTCTTGGTGGTCTTCTTCTTGGCGGGAGCCTTGCCCACCTTGGCGCTGTCGTAGATGACCTTCTCAGCCTTCTGAATGGCCAGGCCCTTCTTCACGTCCTCAGCGGGAGCGGCAGCCTTCACCTGATCCAGCTCCATGTGGTACTCGTCGGCCAGACGCTTGTACTCGGCCTCCAGGTCCTCGTCGCTGATCTCAATGTTCTCAGCAGCCACAACGGCGCCCAGAGCCAGGTCACGGCGCACCCGCTCCATGGCGGCGGCGGCGGCCTGAGAGCGGACAATGTCGATGGTCATGCCGGTCATAGCCATATACTGCTCGAAGGGGATGCCCTGAGCCTGGATGCGGCGGGCCATATCCTCCACCATCTGGTCGGTCTCGTAGGCCACCATGGCGTCGGGGATCTCAACCTCCATGTTGTCCATGACCTGCTCCATGATAGCAGCCTCAAAGGCGCGCTTGGCCTGGGCCTCACGGCGCTCGGTCAGCTTGTCGGCCAGGTCCTTCTTGAAGGCCTCCAGGGTGTCAAACTCGGACACGTCCTTGGCAAACTCGTCATCCACGGTGGGCAGCTGCTTCTCCTTGACCTCGTGGACCTTGACCTTGAACACCACGGGGGCGCCGGCCAGATCCTCGGCGTGATAGTCCTCGGGGAAGGTGACGTTCACGTCCTTCTCGTCGCCGGCCTTGGTGCCAACCAGCTGATCCTCAAAGCCGGGGATGAAGGCGCTGGAGCCCAGCTCCAGGCTGTGGCCCTCGGCCTTGCCGCCGTCAAAGGGAACGCCGTCCTTGAAGCCCTCGAAGTCGATGACCACGGTGTCGCCGTTCTGAGCCTCACGCTCCACGGTCACCATACGGCTGGCGCGGTTGATGTAGGGCTTCAGCTCGCCCTCGATATCCTCGTCGGTGATCTTGACCTCTTCCTTCTCAGCGGTGAGGCCCTTGTACTCGCCCAGCTTCACCTCGGGACGGACAGTGACGGTGGCCTTGAAGGTCAGGCCGTCCTTGCCGGCCTCCAGAACCTCCACGTTGGGCCAGGACACCACGTCCAGCTTCTCCTGCTCCACGGCATCGGCATAGGCCTTGGGATAGAGCTCGTTGATGGCATCTTCATAGAACACGCCGGAGCCGAACATACCCTCGATGATCTTCCGGGGAGCCTTGCCCTTCCGGAAGCCGGGCACGTTGATCTTGTTGCGCTGCTTCAGATAAGCCTTCTGGACCGCGGCCTCAAACTCCTCGCCGCCGATCTCGATGACCAGCTCCACGGCGCTCTTTTCCTGCTTCTCGACGCTTTTGACATTCATCTTGTTAACTTCCTCCTGTCAGCCCCGGGGCCCGGACAGGGGTCCAGGACGGGGCAGCTTTCGCGTTATCCGTTATATATTATCAGATGTGCGCGGAAATTGCCATAGTTTTTTTCAATTATTCCAGGATTTTTTGAGGCTGGAACCCCACATAGTCCGCCGCCACCAGATGATAGACCACCGGACCGTACTTTCCTTCCACCGCCAAACGGTGGCTTCCGCCGTGCAGATGGCCGTAATAACAGGCCTCCACCTCATACTTTTCAAGCAGTGCGATGATCTCCGCACAGCGGTAGCCCTGGTACAGGGGCGGGTAGTGGAGAAAACACAGCTTCTTCCTCTCCCCCGCCGCCTTCAGGGAGGCCTCCAGCCGGATCAGTTCCCGGTTGAACACCTTCTGGTCCCCTTTTTCCTCGTAAAACCAGCCCCGGGTGCCGCACAGAGCGTACTCACCGTATTCGTAGCAGTTGTTGTGGAGGATCTTCAGGGTAGAAAAGCCCTTCTCGGCAAAAAAGCGGTTCATCTTGGATGCGGTATTCCACCAGTAGTCATGGTTGCCCTTGAGCATCAGCTTGCGGACGCCGGGCAGGCTGTCCAGAAAGGCAAAGTCGGCCTCCGCCTCCTCCAGGCTCATACCCCAGGACAGATCGCCACACAGCACCACCGTGTCCTCCGGGCCTACCGCCTGAAAGCCCTCCCGCAGCTTGTCCACATAGCCCTCCCAGCCGCCGCCAAATACATCCATGGGCTTGTTGGAGGCCAGGGAAAGGTGGGTATCGCCAATGACAAACAGGGCCATTTACTTGAGCATCTCCAGCACCTGGTCCACCATGTGCTCCTTGGAGACGGTCTGGCTGAAGCGCACGCTCTTATTCTTGAGGGCAGCCAGAGGAGCAGGCACGGGCACGCCGGTGAGCTCGGCCAGCTGATCCAGGATAGCGGTCCCCTCCGCCAGCTCGGTGACGCCCAGGGCACCCAGCACGCTGTCGCAGAACTTGAAGGGGCTGGCGGTGGACACCACCACGGCGGGGGTCTCGTCGCCGGTCTCCTTCCGGTACTGATCCAGCACGTCAAAGGCAACGGCGGTGTGAGGATCGATGAGGTACTGGTGCTCCTGCCACATCTGACCGATGACCTTCTGGGTCTGGGCATCATCACAGCAGCCGGCGGCAAAGATGCGGCTGAGCTTGGTCTGGATGGCGGGGCTTACCTTATACATTCCCACGGTGTTCAGCTGGTTCATATAGCCCCGCACCTCGGCGTCGTCATGGTTGCTCAGGGCAAAGAGCATCCGCTCCAGGTTGGAGGAGATCAGGATGTCCATGGAGGGGGACATCGTATTGTAGAAGGTGCGGTTGCGGTCGTACTGACCGGTGCGGATAAAGTCAGTGAGCACGTTGTTGGCATTGGAGGCGCAAATCAGCTTGTTGATGGGCACGCCCATCTCCTTGGCGTAGTAGGCCGCCAGGATGTTGCCGAAGTTGCCGGTGGGGACGCAGACGTTAATGGGGTCCCCCTTGTTGATCTTCTCGTCTCGCAGCAGGTCGCAGTAGGCCGAGATATAGTAGACGATCTGAGGAAGCACCCGGCCCCAGTTGATGGAGTTGGCGGAGGACAGGAAATACTCCCGCTCTGCCAGCTGCTCCCGCAGGGCCTCGTCGGAGAAGAGTTTCTTCACGCCGGTCTGGGCGTCGTCAAAGTTGCCCACTACGGAGCAGACTCCCACGTTGCCGCCCTCCTGGGTGTTCATCTGCAGCTCCTGGATAGCAGACACGCCGTCCTTGGGATAGAACACCAGAATGCGGGTGCGGTCCACGTCCCGGAAGCCCTCCAGGGCAGCCTTACCGGTGTCGCCGGAGGTGGCCACCAGAATGCACACCGTCTTGGACTCCTGGTTCTTCTTCAGGGAGGCGGTGAGCAGGTAAGGCAGCATCTGCAGCGCCATGTCCTTGAAGGCACAGGTGGGGCCGTGCCACAGTTCCAAGCAGTAGGTCTTGTCGTCCACCTGCCGGACAGGAGCCACCTCAGGTACGTCAAACTTGGCGCCACCGTAGGCCTTGCTGGCAAAGGAGGTCAGCTCGGAGGAGGTGAAGTCGTCCAGATAGGAGTTCATCACAAAGACCGCCCGCTGCTGGTAGGACATATCCCGCATGGTATTCAGGCCGTTGGGAGACAGCTTGGGGAACACCTCGGGGGTCATGAGGCCGCCGTCGGCGGCCAGTCCCCGGGCAATGGCCTGAGCTGCGGTGCAGCGGTCCTGTTTGTTTCTCGTGCTTACATAGTACATACTTTGCTCACTACCCTCATCAGATTATTGAAGAACAGATCCTGCACCAGGGCCAGGCCGTAGCCCCGCTCCAGCAGGAAGTGGTAAAGCCGTTCATAGTCCTGGACTCCGGCCATGCTGCCGGCCAGGGGGCTGCATCCGTCCAGATCGCCCCCCAGGGCGATGTTTTTCTCGCCCCCCAGCTCCAGCCAGTGGTCCAGATGGGCGGCAATGGCCTCCAGATCCGCCTTACCGCCCACAAACTCAGCGTAGAGGTTCAGTCCCGCCACGCCGCCATGCTCTATTATGGCAGTAAATTGCCCGTCGGTCAAGTTCCGGGGATGAGAAAACGCAGACCGGCTGTTGGAATGACTGGCAAAAAAGGGACCGGACAGGGTATCCGCCACATCCCAGAAGCCCGGGTCGGACAGATGGGACACATCCACCAGCACTCCCAGCTCCTCCGCTTTGCGGACAAAGGCCTTTCCCTGAACGGTCAAGCCCTTGTCGGTGTCCTCTGCGTTGGTGCCGCCCAGAGCGTTGGCCCGGTTCCAGGTGGGATTGACCGCCCGGACACCCAAAGCACAGGCCTCCTCCAGCCGTTCCACAGAACAGTCCAGCAGCTCTGCCCCCTCTACAGACAGGAAGGCGGCCATCTTCCCGGCGGCGAAGGCCTTCTCCGCCTCCTCTGCCGTCCGGCAGTGGGCAATCACAGAGGCGTTGGCCTCCATTTCCCGGGAAAAGAGCTGGTATTCCCGCTCAAAGGTCTCCCGGGGTGTAAGCCCGGGGAAATCCTCCGGCTGACCAAAGAGGGCAAAGAATTGAGCGTACCGGCGGAAGGCTCTTCCCCGCTCCAGATCCACATGATAGGAATTGCGGCCAAAGCCGCCCCCCTCCAGGCAGCATTTCAGCACCGTATCACAGTGTCCGTCAAAGACGTCGATCTCCGGCAAGGCACCCGCCTCCTTTTAAAACGCATTTTCCCAATAGTGAAACTCCGGTTCCCGGGTAGCCATGCCCTGGGGCGCATACAGCTCCGCCACGTCGAACCGGGGCTGAAGCCCCATGTCAGGGTGCTCCGCCAGCCAGCATTCCGCCGTGGTACGCAGCTTCTGCTGCTTCCGCCGGTCCACCGCCGCCCGTCCGGGGGCGAAGGAATCATTCTTCCGCAGCTTCACTTCTATAAAGCATAAATACTTGTCAGTCGTTGCAATCAGGTCGATTTCTCCAAACCGGCAGTGATAACCGGCGGCAACGATGGTATAACCCCGCTGCCGCAGCAGCTCCGCCGCCTTGGCCTCCCCCCAACGGCCCAGCAGCTTGGCCTCTCCCCCGCTCACAGCTTTTTCAGGAAGGTGCGGCGGTGGATGGGACAGGGCCCGTACTGCCGCAGCCGTTCATAGTGGAGTTTTGTGGGATATCCCTTGTGCTGCTCAAAGGCGTACTGGGGGTACTGTTCCGCCATCTCCTCCATGTACCGGTCCCGGCTCACCTTGGCCAGAATGGAGGCGGCAGCAATAGATGCCGACAGGGAATCTCCCTTTACAACTGTTGCGTGGGGCGTGGTGACGGCTCCGTGCTTTCCATGGTCCCGGTTACCGTCGATTAGGGCGAAGTCGGGCTTGACGCTCAAGCCGTCAATGGCCCGCTGCATGGCGTTCATCCGGGCGCTGAGGATATCGGTTTCATCAATCTCCTCTGCCCCTACCCATGCCACGCTCCAGGCCTGGGCCTGCTCTATAATCAGATCGTAGAGCTGATCCCGCTTTTTAGGGGTCAGCTTTTTGGAGTCGTTGAGGCCGGGGATATCCAGTCCCCGGGGCAGGATCACCGCGGCGGCATATACTCGGCCGGCCAGGGGACCTGCCCCCGCCTCGTCGCAGCCACATACCAATTCATGGCCCTGGGCCCAGCAGTCCCGCTCCAGTTCCCACAGATCCATATAGTATATCTCCTTTACACATCTTGGGGGATCTCCAGGGTAAAGTTACCCAGCTTGCCACTGCGGTACTCCTCCAGCAGCACCCGCGCCATACGCTCGGTGTCCACCTCGCCGCCGGAGATCAGAAAGCCCCGCTTGCGGCCGCAGGCCTCCAGCAGCTCCCAGCCAGCCAGGCCGGGCTGGGGCTCCACCTTGTAGCGGTCGGTGATGGCCTGGGGATACCGCTGTCCCAAAATCTCCATCAGGTGGCAGGCCAGGGTCTCCCGGTCCATGATTTCATCCTTCACCGCCCCGGTAAAGGCCAGGTGCATTCCGGTGATCTCGTCCTCAAACTTGGGCCAGAGAATGCCGGGGGTGTCCAGCAGGTCCAGGCCCGGGTCCACGTTGACCCACTGCTTGCCCCGGGTGACGCCGGGCTTGTTGCCCGCCTTAGCGGACTTCTTTTTGGCCACCTGATTGATGAAGGTGGACTTGCCCACGTTGGGCACACCCACCACCATGGCCCGCACAGGGCGGCCCACCAGGCCCTTGGCCTTCCACTGCTCGATCTTGTCCTTCAGGGCAGACTTAATGGCGGTGGAGAACTGGTTGACTCCCTTGCCGTCCCGGGCGTTGGTCTCCATGACCCACCAGCCCCGCTGGCGGAACCAGTCCCCCCACACCTTGTTCATGGCCGGGTCGGCCTGATCCGCCCGGTTGAGGATGATGAGCCGGGGCTTGTCGCCCACGATCTCATCGATATCCGGGTTGCGGCTGGAAATGGGAATGCGGGCATCGATGATCTCCGCCACCAGGTCCACCAGCTTCAGATCCGCCTGGATCTGCCGCCGGGTCTTTGTCATATGGCCGGGATACCATTGGATGTTCATGCTCCCGCCTCCTTTGGTTCGGTTAGAATCAATTTTATGCTCCATTATACACAAGATATAGTAGTTTGAAAAGAGCAAACACGCACAAAAAAGCGGCTCCGGATCAATCCGGAGCCGCTTTGCGGAACAGAGAATTTACTTGAGCCAGCCGACAGAGACACAGGAGCTGAGGCCGTACCAGGTCACGTTGCGGCCCAGACCCTCAAAGAGGGCGCGCACACCCACATACTCCACACCGTTGACGGTCTTGATCTCCACCTCAGCGGTCTTGTCCTCCACAGTGATGGCGGCCTTGGAGCCGTCCCGGGTCACAGTGGCGGTCAGGCCGTTGGCCAGATCGCTCAGCGGCGCATAGATCGTGCCGGGTTCGGTGTAGAAGGGACTGTTAAAGGTCAGGGGCAGGCCGTTCCACATAATGGTGGGCTTGCTGTTGTCCCGGGTAAAGACTACCTCGCCGCCAGAAACCGTCATCAGGGCCTGGGTGTCCTTGATGTCCTCAGCGGGGCAGGTCATAACGTCACGGTCCAGCACCACGAAGTCGGCCAGCTTGCCAACTTCCAGGGAGCCCTTGATATCCTCGTTGAACTCAGCGTAGGAGGACCAGTTGGTGAAGGAGCGCAGAGCCTCCTCGCGGGTCATAGCCTGCTCCATGTGCCAGCCGCCCTCAGGGGAGCCCAGACGGTTGCAGCGGGTGACAGCAGCATACAGACCATGATAGGGGTTGACCAGCTCCACGGGAGCGTCGGAGCCGTTGGGGATGATGCCGCCCTTATCCAGGATGGTGCGCCAGGCATAGGAGGTCTTGATGCGCTCGGAACCCACACGGTCCTCGGCTACCAGCATATCGGAGGTAGCATGGGTGGTCTGCATGGAGGGCAGGATGCCCAGTTCCAGAGCCCGATCGATATCCTCGGGGGCCACGATCTGGAAGTGCTCGATGCGCAGGCGGTGGTCCTCTCTGGGATTGGCCTTGATGGCCGCTTCATAGGCGTTGATCACCTGATGGTTGGCGCCGTCTCCGATGGCATGGGTGGCAATTTGGTAGCCGGCGTCATAGGCCACCTTAACAATGGGATCAATCTCCTCCTGGGTATAGCGGTAGTCGCCAATGTGGTCGGCCCGGTCGCTGTAGTCCTCCAGCATAGCAGCGGAGCGGGCGCCCAGGGAGCCGTCTGCAAACATCTTGACGCAGCGCAGGCTCAGGTGATTGTCATACAGCAGCTCATAGTTATCCGGATCAATGGGATGGTCCTTCAGATACTGGGCCGTCTCATTATCGGCGGCGGTGTGGGAGATCATACCGTACACCCGCAGCTTCAGCTGGCCGGACTCGTACAGTGGCCCAAAGACCTCCTCATACACCTCAATGCTGTTGCCGGCGTCCATGGCGGAGGTGAGGCCGTAGGAGAACAGCTGCTCCTGGGCCTTCAGCAGACCCTGCCGCTGCTGCTCCAGGGTCAGCTCAGGGATCTGAGCCTCAATCGGATCCATGGCGGTGTCGGTCATGCAGCCCAGCAACTCGCCGTTTTCATCCTTCAGATACTCGCCGCCCTGAGGATTGGGGGTATCCTTGGTAATGCCGCCCAGCTCCAGGGCCATGCTGTTGGCCCAGCCCATATGGCCGCAGGCCCGGGTAAGGAACACGGGATTGTTGGGCGCCACCGCGTCCAGCTCCTCCTTGGTGGGATAGTCCGTGTTCTCCCAAACGGTGTTCATCCAGCCCCGTCCCTGGATCCACTCACCGGGCTCGGCCTGCTCGGCCGCCGCTTTTACCAGATCCAGAATGGTCTGCTTGGGCATCCAGAAGCAGTCCAGATTCATCAGACTGCTGCCCAGACCGGTAACGTGCATATGGCCCTCCACCAGACCGGGGATGACGGTCTTGCCGCCCAGATCCACTACCTTGGTATCGGCGCCGATGTAGGCCTCCACGCCGGCCTCATCGCCCACATATACCAGGCGGTCGCCCTTGACGGCGATGGCGCTGACCACCGTGAAATCCTCGTTTACAGTATAGATTTTGCCGTTGCGGTACACACTGTCGGCGGGCTCAGGGCCGGCCGCAGAGGCGGGGAAGAGGGAGAGAAGCATGGTAAGTGCCAAAATCGTGCCAAGAATGCGTCCAAAGCCTTTGCGTGACATGAATTTCGCCTCCTATTTGATTCTTCTTTCTCAGTTTCCCGGTGTGTGCGATTGGGCCTATCCTCCTTTCCTCTTGCTCTTGCCTGTAGCGTACCATGAAGCATTTTCTTTTGCAAGACGGTTTTTCAAAAGTCCATTTATGTCTCTGTATCCCTCTATTCTGTCTGAAACCATTTAAAAATCTTAAAAATATTTCAGTTTCTTTATAAATTATAACCAAAACAAGAATATCAAACTTCGTCGTTCTCAATTTAGAAATGCATTTTTGTGCAAGATGGCAAATAGTTTGCATATTCTAACCACTTTTAGACATAAAAAAAGAGAGAGGCAGCTGCCTCTCTCCTTTTTCGGACAAATCCAATGCGATTAGACGCGCTCCTTAACCTTGGCGCTCTTACCCACGCGGTCACGCAGATAATACAGCTTGGCGCGGCGCACCTTACCCTTGCGGACGATCTCGATCTTGTCCACAGCGGGAGCGTGGATGGGGAACACCTTCTCCACACCAACGCCGTAGGACACGCGGCGAACAGTGATGGTCTCCTCGATGCCGCCGTGCTTCTTGGCGATCACGGTGCCCTCAAAGACCTGGATACGCTCGCGGTTGCCTTCCTTGATGTGCACGTGCACACGGACGGTGTCGCCCACATTGGCCACGGGGGGCTCAGCCTTCTGATACTTGGCGCTGAAAGCCTGCATAAGATCCATTTGATTTTCCTCCTGTTGATAGGCGTTCTTACCGGCCATATTCCCGCCGTCCTTCTCTGGACAGCAGCCGCAGAGGACCGCCCTTTATTGAGTCCGAGATAGTATACCATGCCCCACCACAAATTGCAAGCAGATTTTTCATTTTTTCTTGGTTTTCCGCAGCGGGATGGCGGACAGCCACAGAGCAACCAGCAGCAAGGTCAGGTTGCCCTCCCCTACCCGCCACAGCAGCAGAGCCCCCATAGTCAGGCCCATGGACAGCCCAACGGAAAGCAGGCCCACCACCGGCTGTGCCCAGTCCTCCCTGCCCGCCAGGGTCAGCAGGCAGCTCAGCGCCCGGCCTCCGTCCAGCGGCCCCACCGGCAGCAGATTAAACAGGCCCAGAGCCAGATGAAGGCCGGTAAAGCACCACCAGGCCTCCCCCAGTCCTGAACAGATCCAGGCGCACAGCAGATTGACCGCCGGTCCAGCCAGGGCGGCCGCCAGCTCCCGGGCGGGGCCCAGGGGACAGCGTGCAGACAGGGCCATCTCCGCCCCCACGCAGGAGAGTTTCAGCCGGGCCACTCTGCCTCCCAGCAGCCGGATGGCGGCATAATGGCCCAGCTCATGGAGGGCGCAGGCCGCCAAAGCCTGGGGCACCACCCCCCCGCTGTCCAGATAGTACAGCAGGGCCCACAGCAGCAGGGCCCCTGCCGTGATCTCCACACGCCCCCATCTCATTCAGTTGGTCTCAATATAGTAGATGGGATTGATCCGCACCCCGTTGAACCTCAGCTCCAGATGCAAATGGGGTCCGGTGGTGTTGCCGGTGTCGCCGGACAGAGCCACCGTGTCCCCCGCCTTCACCGTCTGGCCCTGACTGACCAGCAGCTGGCTGCAATGGGCGTAAAAGCTTTTCACCCCGTTGGCGTGGCTGATCTGGAGGTAGAGGCCGTACTGATCGGGGTCATCGCCGATATAGTCTACCACCCCATCGGCAAAGGCCTTGACCTGGGTGCCGGTGTTCACTGCCAGATCCACCCCGTTGTGGAACTTCTCCTCCCCGTCCACCGGGTGCTCCCGCCATCCAAAGGGTGAGGTGAGCACCCCCATCACTGGGCTCACTGTCTCCCCCACATCCAGCTGGTACTTATCCATGGAGGTGTTGTCCGGCAGAGCGGGACCGGTGTAGTCCACGTGCTCCACCGCCGGTTCAGGAGTGGGAGTTGGCTCTGGGGTGACCTCCGGCTGGGGCGCCGGTGTGGCGGCCACCGCCGGGGTAGCCTGGGGGTCAATCTTCAGCCCCAGGGTCCCGGTGCCTTCCTGACGGCCAAAGCCGCTGAGCCAGGCAGCCTGGGCAGCATAGAGGGCGTTCTCCCCCGCCGCCCCGCTGGGCTTGGCCTCCTCCCTGCCCAGCATCTGGCTCCAGGCATCCCCCAGGGTATCCAACATCGGCTCTCCCTTGGAGATAGACTGGCCCAGGTCGGCAAAGACCGCCTGAAAATCCGTGTCCCCCCGCAGCAGGCCCAGCACCTGCTCCCGCAGGTCGGCGATCCGCTCCGGGAAGATCCCTTTTCCAATGAATACCGCCAAAAACAGTGCCAGACAGACCACCAGCTGGGTGATCCGCCGCCTCTCCCGTGGGCCCAGCACTGTTTTTCCCTTCTTTTGTCCCGTTCTTCTGCTGGCAACCCTGCTTCGCTGCTCTCTCATGCCGGCCCGCATCCCTTCTGTATGAGTGTGGGCTATCTATATGCGGCAGAGCGGCGGTTTATGCGGACAACCCGATTTAGGGTTTGTCCCCCATGATGGCGTCCCAGTACCGTTTGGCAGCCTGTTCCACCTTGTTGTCTCCGTACTGATAATAGTGACTGCCCGCCAGGGCGTCGGGCAGGTACTGCTGTTTCACCCAGTGGTTGGGGAAATCGTGGGGGTAGAGGTACCCCTGCTCCCGCTCCATCCCCGCCGAATCGGCGTGGACGTTCTGGAGGTGCCGGGGATAGTCCCCCGTCTTGCCCTTGCGGATGTCAGCCTGGGCAGCGGCAATAGCCTTGTACACCGAGTTAGATTTGGGGGCGGTGGCCAGCAGGATGGCCGCTTGGGCCAACGGCAGCCGTGCCTCAGGCAGACCCAGCTGGAGGGCGTTGTCCACCAGAGCCTTAACGATGAGGGCCGCCTGGGGATAGGCCATGCCCACGTCCTCACTGGCCGAGCACAGCAGCCGCCGGATGGCGGTGATCAGGTCCCCCGCCTCCAGCAGGCGGGCCAGATAGTGGCAGGCGGCATCCGGGTCGGAGCCCCGGAGGGACTTCATCAGGGCGGAGGCGATGTCGTAGTGGTCATCTCCCTCCCTGTCGTAACGCATGGCAGAGCGCTGGGCCACTGTCTGGGCATCGGCCAAAGTGACAAGGAGCTTTCCTTGCTCCCGCTTGGCGGAGTTGAGGAGCAGCTCCACCGCGTTCATGGCCTTGCGCACGTCCCCGCCGCAGGCGGAGGCGATATGCTCCTTCACGCCCTCCTCGCAAACTACCTCGCCCTCCAGCCGCTCCCCCATGAGTCGGATGCCCCGCTCCACGGCGGGCAGCACATCGGCGGCGGTGAGGGGCTTGAATTCAAAGACGCTGGAGCGGCTGAGCACCGCGTTGTAGACATAGAAGTAAGGATTCTCAGTGGTGGAGGCGATGAGGGTGATCTTGCCGTTCTCCATGAACTCCAGCAGGGACTGCTGCTGCTTCTTGTTAAAATACTGGATCTCGTCCAGATAGAGCAGCACCCCGTCGGGGGCCAGCATGGTGCCGATCTGAGCCATGATCTCCTTGATGTCGGAGATGGAGGCGGTGGTGGCGTTGAGCCGGTGGAGGGGCCGGTTGGTGCGCTTGGCGATGATGTTGGCCACCGTGGTCTTGCCGGTGCCCGATGGGCCGTAAAACACCAGATTGGGGATGTTGCCTCCCTCAATGATGCGGCGGAGCAGCCCTCCCTCCCCCAATATGTGGCGCTGGCCCACCACCTCGTCCAGAGACTGGGGCCGGATCTCGTCCGCCAAAGGCCGGTATGTCATGGGAACGACCTCCCTTAAAAGCAGAATGGAGCGGAATTACTTCCGCTCCATGCCATTTTGAACCTTTCACAAAGGTTCAAAATGTATTTGACTGAACGCGAAAGACAACCCTGACGGTTTTCTTTCACACTATCTTTCCCTCCGAAACCTTAACCCCGGAGGTTCCTTCCTCAGTCCAAGCAGAATGGAGCGGAATTACTTCCGCTCCATTCTAACACGCGTTCGAGTATTCGTAAAGGGAACGGGGCGGGAAAATTCCCATCCCACGGGATGTTTCAGCTCCCGGAGCGCGGGGTCACCTGCCTGGTTGTCAGGTCCAGCTGGTACTGCACCCCGTCTACTGTGTAAGAAAACGTGTCCTGGCTGTCGTTCACCGACCAGTCAGAGCCCATCTTGGCCGCCGACAGCACCTGCACCCGTCCATCCCGGTAAATAACCAGCAGTTCCTCGGAAAAATGCATCATGTTCCGGTGGCGGATGGCCAGGACGGTGCCCCAGGGCGTATCTGCCTGGAACTCCGGGATGTTGGTGCCGGGGTCACCCTTGTGGAACACCTCCCACAGCTCCTGCTGATAGGCCGCCTCCTCCAGCTTGATCACGTTGCCCTTGGCGGCACTCACCGGGGCGTCCTCATACAGCCGCAGGAAGGTAACTGCCGCCTGCTCCCGGCTGTAGGTGCCCAGCGGGTCAAAGGTCAGCGCGGAAGCAGAGGTGCTTCCCATGATGTCCAGTCCCACCACAGAAGCAATGCTGTCTATGGCCCAGGTGGCCATTTCGCTATAGTCGGTATAGCCGCTGTACAGCGCAATCCGGTGGTCCTCCGGGTCCAGCTTCTGATAGACCCGGGCCAACAGACAGGCCGCCTCCTGCCGGGTAATGGTACCCTCCGGGTCATAGAGGGTGCCGTCCCCCTTGCCGTTGACCAGGCCCATGTGGTAAGCAGACTGGATATAGCCTCGCTGCTCTCCCGTGGGCAGATCTGTGAAGCAGGAGCCGCTCTTCTCATCGGAGAACCGCTGCCACCAGGTCAGCCCGTCGCCGAAGTCCTCCTCCCCCCAGAATTCGCCGTTGCGGTCGGGGCAGTAGGTCATATAGTCGTTGACCAGCTGCTCATCGGTTCGGCCATAGGTCACGGCCAGATAGCGGATGACCATCATGGCAAACTCGCCTCGGGTCATAGGCTGCTGCCAATCCTCCTGAAGGGACTGGGGCACCAGGCCAACCTCCACCGCACGGCTCACCTCCTCTTCCGCCCAGGGAGAGGGGCCGTCCTCCACCGCCATGGCAGCGGGCAGGCAGCCCAGCAGCAATACCAGGGAAAGGGCCAGAGATGCAATTCGTTTCATGATCATGACCTTCCTTTCTGCTTGGACGTCTCTGATCTTATTCTACTACAAAAACCCTCCAGCCGGGGCATTTGTGACAGGATTTTTATAAAAATTTTAGAAACAACATTATAAAGCAGAATGGAGCGGAATTTCTTCCGCTCCATTCTAACACACGTTCGATTGACCGTAAAGAGAAAATGCCCCTATTCCTCTGTGACGGTAAAGACCTTTTCAATGGACACACCGAATACCTTGGCGATATTCCAGGCCAGTACCAGAGAGGGATTATACTTTCCCTTTTCCAGATTGCTGATGGTTTCCCGCCGGACCCCCACCCTTTTGGCCAGCTCCTCCTGACTGAGTTCCAGCCGGGCCCGGTGCTCCTTGATCCGATTGTATATCATGACCGGGTATACCACCATTCCTTACAACTGCTCCAGAAGTCGGACAAGGCGTATACCGCAACCGCCACGCCCCAGCCCAGGGCAAAGGCCGGATACAGCCCTTCTTTAGAGCTATCCCCCAGCAGTAAACACCCAAGGGCTGCCGCTACAGAAACCGTCATGCCCGCAAAAAAGCCCAGGGCGGCGGAGCGCTGAATGCGTCCTGTCTCCATTTCATCCGCCCGGATGAAAAAATACTGGAAGTCCACCGCAAACGCAAAGAAGCCCAGGAAGGCTCGCTCCGGTGTAAATACCCCCACAAAACCCAGCAGAGACAGTAAGCCGATCAGTCCATACCATCGTTTGGTCCGCATCTCATTCCCTCCTCTTTTATGTGATGTATTTCGCTTATCTTGTGATAAATTTACCACATAGCAATTGAACTGTCAAGCAGAAATAAGGAGAAACGCAACAAGGCCGCCCGAAGGCGGCCTTGTAAATAGTGCTTATTCGTACAGGGGGTACTTGGCAGTGAGCTGCGCCACCTGGGCACGCAGGTTCTCCTGGTTGCCCTCGAAGTTGGTAGCGGTCTGCCACATGACCTGGGCAATGACCTTCATATCCTCCTCCACAAAGCCCCGGCTGGTGGCGGCGGGAGTACCCACCCGGATACCGGAGGTGACGAAGGGCTTCTCGGGGTCATTGGGGATGGCGTTCTTGTTGACGGTGATGTTGACCTCGTCCAGGCGGTGCTCCATCTCCTTGCCGGTGAGGTGGGCGGGCCGCAGGTCCACCAGCATCAGGTGGTTGTCGGTGCCGCCGCTCACCAAGTCGAAGCCCTCCTTCAGCAGGGAGTCCGCCAGAGCGGCGGCGTTCTTCACGATCTGCTGCTGGTAGGTCTTAAACTCAGGCTTGAGGGCCTCGCCCAGAGCCACCGCCTTGGCGGCGATGATGTGTTCCAGAGGGCCGCCCTGGCTGCCGGGGAAAATGGCGGAGTCGATCTTCTTGGCCAGCTCCTCCTTACAGAGGATCATGCCGCCCCGGGGACCCCGGAGGGTCTTATGGGTGGTGGTGGTCACCACGTCGGCGTAGGGCACCGGGTTGGGATGGAGCCCGGCGGCCACCAGACCAGCGATGTGGGCCATATCCACGAAGAGGTAGGCTCCCACCTCATGGGCGATGTCGGCAAAGGTCTTGAAGTCGATGACGCGGGGGTAGGCGGAAGCGCCAGCCAGGATCATCTTGGGCTGATGCTTCTTGGCCAGATCCCGGACCTGGTCGTAGTCGATGCGCCCCTGCTCGTTGACCCCATAGGCCACCATGTTGTAGTTCTTGCCGGAGAAGTTGACGGGAGAGCCGTGGGTCAGGTGGCCGCCGTTGGCCAGATCCATGCCCAGCACGGTGTCGCCGTGCTCGCACAGAGCCTGATAGACCGCGAAATTGGCGTTGGCGCCGCAGTGGGGCTGCACATTGGCGTGGTCGGCTCCGAAGAGCTGGCAGGCCCGCTTGCGGGCGATCTCCTCCACCACGTCCACGCACTGGCAGCCGCCGTAGTACCGCTTGCCGGGATAGCCCTCAGCATATTTATTGGTGAGCACCGTGCCCGCCGCGGCCAGCACCGCCTGGCTGACGAAGTTCTCAGAGGCGATGAGCTCAATGTTGCGCTGCTGCCGGGCGTACTCCGCCTCAACGGCCTGACCTACCTCCGGGTCCTGGGCGGTAAGAAACTCCATGATATCCTTGACCAATGTCTGTCGCCACCTTTCAAAATTTTAGCGATTTAACTCATTATACCGGATGATTCCCAAAATTACAATCGTCACCATAGGAAAAACCCTCTCGTTTTTTGCTGCGTTGTGTGTTATATTGTCTAACGAGGTGATCCTATGAAAGACCATCAGGATGTCATTGCCATTGTGGAGGAGCTCAAGCGCCTCTACCCCGACGCCCTGTGTTCCCTGCAATATCCCAAGCCCTATGAGCTGCTCTTCGCCGTCCGTCTGGCTGCCCAGTGCACCGATGAGCGGGTCAATATGGTCACGCCCGCCCTGTACGCCCGCTTCCCCACCCTGGAGTCTCTGGCGGAGGCCGACGTCAGCGAGGTGGAGACCTACATCCACTCCACCGGCTTCTTCCGGGCCAAGGCCCGGGATATCGTGGCCGCCGCCCGGATGCTGGTGGATGTGTACGGCGGCGTAGTGCCCGACAATATGGAGGACCTGCTGAAGCTGCCCGGCGTGGGCCGCAAGACCGCCAACCTGATCCTGGGCGACGTGTACAAGACCCCCGGCGTGGTGGTGGCGGACACCCACTGTATCCGTATCACCGGCCTTCTGGGTCTCACCGACGGCACCAAGGACCCGGCAAAAACCGAAATGCAGCTGCGCAAGATCCTGCCGCCGGAGGAGTCCAGCGACTTCTGCCATCGGATGGTGCTTCACGGCCGGGCGGTGTGCGTGGCCCGGCGGCCTGACTGCCAAAACTGTACCCTGCGGCCCTGGTGCGACCATTTTCAGAAGAGCACCGGAGATTAAGCCTTTCAGGCGGCCATAAAGGCCGTCCCTACAAAGAGGTCCGAAAGTAGAGCGTAGGGGCGGGGGCTATCCCCGCCCGCCAAACGACCCGCCGCGCTCCAGCGCCCCGTCCCCAGAGGGGGGTACATCCAATAGGGGGGAGACCGCAGTCTCCCCCCTGATTGGTCGTTTTAAGGGGAGAGGATTTCAAAGGGGAGAGGGAAATCGAAATCCCTCTCCCCTTTGACGGTTCTTTGGTGCCTTTCTGTCCGTACAGAAAGGCACTCGCCCCGCAGGGCGAAATCTTTTACAGAATTTTGTGCGTGCAATTTTGTGCACTCCCCCATATTCCACCCAAATTTTCATACTATATATCCAGGATGCGTGCAATCGCACGCAAAGCAGGATGGAGGTGTGAAAGACATGGGAAAAGAAGTCAAACACATTGGCTTACGGGTCACGCCTGAGATCCATCAGAAATTGCGGTACATCGCATCTTATGAGGGCAGAACCATCAATGGACAGGCGCATTATCTGATCCAAAGCTGCATCCGGGAATTTGAAAAGGAGCACGGGCCGATTCCGGCGGAGGCATCAAAATGAGCGGGCCGCTGGGCTTTGTGCTGGACCTGCTCTTCCCGCCCAAGTGTGTGTTCTGCGGGAAGGTGCTGGACTCCGGTAAAAGCGGCTTCTGCCGGCGCTGCCAGCGGGAACTGCCCTGGCTCACCGACGGCGAAGCGGAACTGACAGGGGAATTTTTCTCCCTGTGCACCGCGCCGCTGCGCTATCAGGACAAGGTACGGGATTCCATCCACCGGTACAAATTCAAAGGACGCCGTGGTTATCATAAAGTATACGGCAAATTGGTGGCCCAGTGTGTCCATGATCATTTGGACGGTCGGTACGATCTCATCACCTGGGTGCCTCTCTCCGACCGGCGAAAGAGGGAGCGTGGCTATGATCAGGCCTTCCTGCTGGCCAGCGCCGCCGCTCTGGAGCTGGGAGATGTGGCGGTGGAGACCCTGCGGAAGGAGCGGAATACCGATCCCCAGTCCGGCATCACCGAGGATGCCCAGCGCCGGGCCAATGTACTGGGCGCCTATACCCCGGTGGACCCGGAGCTGGTGGCGGGAAAGCGGGTCCTGCTCATTGACGATGTGGTAACCACCGGTTCCACCCTGTCCGAATGCGCCCGCACCCTGCGTACCATGGGGGCAGAGGATGTGGTGTGCGCCGCCCTGGCCCGGGCCAGATAGGCGGACTGACCGGTCATCTGCCGGGAAAATTCAGAAAATTAGCGGAAATTTACGTTGAAATGGCGGGCATACTTCTGTATAATATAGAGGATTCAGACTGGGGCATTGCATCCAGTCTTGTTTGACTGAGTTGGCTTTCTGGTCAGTCATCACCATTCATCATACAGAGTAAAACGTCGAGGTGCAGGTATGTTCAGTAAAGATATCGGTATCGACCTGGGTACTGCTTCTATCCTGGTCTATGTAAAGGGCAAGGGCGTAGTCCTGCGGGAGCCCTCCGTGGTGGCTATTGACAAAAATACGGGCAAGCTGCTCAAAGTGGGCACCGAGGCTCAGCAGATGCTGGGCCGTACCCCCGGCAACATCGTGGCCATCCGTCCCCTGCGGGAGGGCGTCATCTCCGACTACGACATGACCGAGCGGATGCTCAAGGAGTTCATCCGTAAGGTGACCTCCTTCCGGCTGTTCAAGCCCCGCATTGTTATCTGCGTTCCCTCCGGCATCACCGAGGTGGAGGAGCGTGCCGTCATTGACGCCGGCATCCAGGCCGGCGCCCGCCGGGTGTACCTCATTGAGGAGCCCGTGGCCGCTGCCATCGGCGCCGGTATCGACATCGCCAAGCCCGACGGCCACATGATCGTGGACATCGGCGGCGGCACCACCGATATTGCCGTCATCTCCCTGTCCGGCATTGTGGAGTCCACCTCCATCAAGATTGCCGGAGACCAGTTCGACGAGGCCATCGTCAAGTATATCCGCCGCAAGCACAATGTGCTCATCGGCGAGCGCACCGCCGAGGAGCTGAAGATGCAGATCGGCTGTGTGTTCCCCCGCCCCGAGGAGCAGACTGTGGAGATTAAGGGCCGCTGCCTGATGACCGGCCTGCCCCGTGTGTTTTCCGTGTCCTCCATCGAGATGATCGAGGCCTTCGAGGAGGTCTCCACCCGCATCCTGGAGGCCATCCACGGCGTGCTGGAGCGCACCCCCCCCGAGCTGGTGGCCGATATCTCCACCAACGGTATTGTCATGACCGGCGGCGGCTCCCTGGTCTGGGGCTTCGACAAGCTGATCGAGTCTCATACCGGCATCGAAACCCATGTGGCCGACGACGCCATCTCCTGCGTGGCCTACGGTACCGGCAAGAGCCTGGATGACGTGGATTCCATGCAGGACGGCACCATCAACCTGTCCCGCCGCAAGCAGATGAACTGAATCAAGGCCTCACATTTGGCGTGCCGCAGACTGCGGCACGCCTTTTTTTAAAAAAGCGGTAGGCACTGCAATGCAATGCCTACCGCTTTTTCTTAGTGTTTCTTTTCCCGCTCATAGATGATCCGCAGACCGTCCAACACCAGCTGGGGGTCCACCACATCGATCAGGCCGGTGTTATCCGCCACCATCCGGGCCAGCCCGCCGGTGGCGATCACTTTCACGTCCGGCTCGCCGATCTCCTTCTTGGCCTGGCGAATCAGGTACTCGATGGCTCCGATATAGCCCATCACCGCTCCTGCCTGGATCTGGCCCACGGCGGTGGTACCCAGCACGGTGGCCGGTTTCACCAGCTCCACCCGGGGCAGCAGGGCAGTCTTTTGGAACAACCCGTCGATAGATACCCGTACCCCGGCGGTGATACAGCCGCCCAGGTACACCCCGTCCCGACTCACCGCGTCCAGGGTAGTGGCGGTGCCGAAGTCCAGCACAATCAGAGGTTTCCCGTATTTGGCCATGGCAGCGATGTCGGCCGCCGCCCGGTCTGGCCCCAGCCGCTCCTCACTGGCACAGGGCACATAGGGAAGCCGGGGGTCCAGTCCGTCATCCAACACCAGAGGGGTCTTGCCCACATACTTTTTCATGGCGTTGGTAAGGGTGTGCATCACCTGGGGCACCACCGAGCCGATCACCACATCCTCGATCTGGTCCAGCTCCAGGCCAAAGCGCTGGAAATACTGGCACACCAGCAGCCCCAGCTCATCAGAGGTGCGGTCGCTGTCCGTCATGGTGCGGAAGCTGCCCTTTAGCTCCGCCCCCTCATAAATGCCGAACACCATATTGGTGTTGCCCACGTCCACCGCAAGCAGCATAGCCATCCTTCCCTTCTCTTATAAATGACTGAGGTAACACACCGCGCCGCCATCCTCCAGGACAGCCACAGCGTAGGTGTGAGGTCCAAAGGTACCAACCGAACCGGGATTCACGATCCACATCCCGTTTTCAAACTCGCAGAAGGCCTCATGGGTGTGGCCAAAGCACAGCAGATGGGCCCCTGCTTCCCTGGCCGCCCGCACCGCCATTCCCATACCCATCTTCACATGGTAGATGTGGCCGTGGGTCATCAGAATCTTACAGCCCTCCAGGGTAAAAACCCGCTCCTCCGGCAGGTCGGGCCGTCGTCCGTCGCAGTTGCCGGGGACGTAGGTTACCGGGATGTTGGGGAACTTGGCGGCCAGGTCCTCGGCGTCCCGGGCCAAATCCCCCAGGTGGAGGATGCGATCAGGACTCTCCAGCCGCACCACATCCTCCATATTGGCCACATTGCCATGGGAATCAGAAAAAATCAGCAGTTTCATACAATCACCTTCTCAAGGGCGGTACATATAATGAAGTGAACGCCACTATATATTAGGGATGGAGTTGATGATATGGGTCAGAACAAAACCGATCCCACCGCCGCCCTGGAGCACAACCGGGCCCTGCTGGAGCAGGTGATCCACTCCCCGGACGCCCAGCGGCTGATGGAATTGCTCAATCAAAATGCCGGCGGCAAGCTGAAAACCGCCGCAGCTTCCGCCGCTCTGGGGGATACCAAGGATCTGCTGGCCATGGTGCGCCAGGTGATGCAGAACCCGGAGGGCGCCAAACTGGTGGAACGTCTCAATCAAACCGCTCCCAAACAGGACTGATTTTACGACAAGGAGGGATGGCCCGTGGCCCAGTTGGAAGAACAACTCAACCAGATCCTGGGCAATCCCCAAGCCATGGAACAGATCATGTCCCTGGCCCAGTCCCTCTCGGGCAAGCAGGAGGAGCAGGCATCCGAACAGCCCGCGGCAGAACCGGAGTCTGAACCGGCCGACCAGCCGCCGGCAGAGAGCGACACTCCCTCCCCCCTGTCCGCCCTGGACGGGCTGGACCCCAGGCTGCTGCGGATGGGGATGGGGCTTTTGTCGGAGTATTCCGCCCAGGACGATAAAAAGACTGCCCTGTTGGCCGCACTCAAGCCCTTTCTCAAGCCGGAGCGGCAGGAAAAGATGGATCAGGCCGTCCGCATCGTCCGGCTTACCCGGGTGATCCGGACAGCGCTGCGGATGTTCCGTGACCGCGGAGAGGAGGAGGACGATGTATAACCGCTACATCCCCAACGGCACCTCCTATACCAGGATACCCCAGGAGGATGCCCCCTCTCCCCCGCCCCGGGAAGAGAAGCGCCCCCCAAAGGCGGGGGGCAAAAAGAAAGCGGGCGCGCTGGGTGAGCTGCTGAAAAGCCTGAAGCTGGACAGTCTGGACACCGGGGATGTGCTGCTTCTGCTCATCCTTCTCTTTCTCTTTCTGGAGGGCGACGATATGGAGCTGGTCATCACCCTGGCTCTGGTGTTACTGTTGGGACTCAATTAACTCGGGTCGTGGAGCACCGTGCCATCGGGCAGCACAAAGGATGCGTTTTCCGGCACGGGCCGGTCCACCGAAAAGGCGCTCATCCGATAAATCAGCTGACCTTCCAGCCTGGTTTCCGCACAGGAGAGCAAGCCGCTGTCCGTGGAGATCCAGTATCGCTCTACATAACCCTGACTGTCAGGCACGGTCTCCACAAAGATGCAGGAGACGCCCTCTTTATCCTCATAGCCGGCATCGGCAATATCCGACTGCTTCAGCTTGAGCACATCCTCATAGGTGGGGATACGCTGACCTTCCAGATCGGCGGAGTCCTCATCCGCCGCCCCGGTAAGCACCCGGCTATTCCCCTCGTACCAGAGCCAGAACTGATCATCCCCTACAATGGAATGGCGGACGGTACCTCCGGGCAGCGTGGCAGTGGTGTGGGTCCAGCCATCATCCACCCACACGGTAGCGTGGGTAACGCCGCTCTGGCCATCCCCCCAGAAGTCCTCAATGGTCACGCTTCGTCCGTAGCTCTCCGGCCGAGTCAGGGTGTGCTCCACCACATACTGTACCGTCTCAGTGGTGATCTCCACCCGTACGTACTCCTCCTCCTCCACCGGCTCCTGTGACTGGCTGGCCGCCGGGGTGGGCAGTTGGATCTTGGCAGTATCAGGTGAAAAAAGGCCGAGTCCAAAGCTGGAGAGCATGGCAACGGTAATGACGATGCCGATGAGCACCACCAGAATATTCCGATTGCGCCGTTCCATGCCGCTCCCTCCTCAGGCTCGACCAAGGGATCTGATCCGTTTGCGAACTCACTTAAACGCCGAACTGCTCCGGCTTATCACTTCTCAGGCCGAACTGCCACTCGATAGCATCCACAATTCTGCGGCAGGCAAAGCCGTCGCCGTAGGGGTTGACTGCGTGGGCCATTTCATGGTAGGTCTTCTCGTCGGTCAGCAGCTCAGAAGCCATACGGAAGATGGTCTCCTCCTCAGTACCGGCGATCTTGACGGTACCGGCCTCCACGGCCTCGGGCCGCTCGGTCTCCCGCCGCAGGACAAGCACAGGCCGTGCCAGGGCCGGGGCCTCCTCCTGCAAGCCGCCGGAGTCGGTCATCACCAAATAGGACCGGGCCATCAGGTTGTGCATCTCCTCCACATCCAGAGGATCGATGAGGTGGATGCGCTGGTGGCCGGACAGGTACTTGGCCGCCGCCTCCCGCACCACGGGAGACAGGTGGACCGGATACACCAGTTCCACATCCTCAAAGGACTCCGCCACCCGGCGGAGGGCGGTCATAATATTGGCCATGGGCTGGCCGTAATTCTCCCGCCGGTGGCAGGTGACCAGAATGATCTTTTTATGCTCATAGTCCAGCTGGTTGAGCAGCTCAGTCGCAAAGTGATAATCCTTTACAACCGTTGTCTTAAGGGCGTCGATAACGGTATTGCCGGTGATAAACACCCCGCCGGTGATGTCCTCCCGGGCCAGATTGGCCACGTTGCTCCTAGTGGGACAGAAGTGCAGGTCGGCAATATCGCCCACCAGCTTGCGGTTCATCTCCTCCGGGAAGGGGGAGTACTTGTCCCAGGTCCGCAGGCCGGCCTCCACATGGCCAACCTTGACCTGATGGTAGAAGGCGGCCAGAGCGCCGGCAAAGGTGGTGGAGGTATCGCCGTGGACCAGTACCAGGTCGGGCTTGGCCTGCTCCAGCACCTCCTCCATGCCCAGCAGACACTTGGTAGTAATGGTGGACAGGGTCTGCCGGGGCTCCATGATATTCAGGTCGTAGTCCGGCTTCAGATGGAAGATGTCCAGCACGGAGTCCAGCATCTGGCGGTGCTGGGCGGTGACGCAGCAGATGGAAGTGATGCCCGGACGGCTTTGGAGCTCCTGCACCAGGGGAGCCATCTTAATGGCCTCCGGCCGGGTGCCGAAGATGGTCATAACACGGATCTCTTTCATTTCTGCTCCTCCTCCGGACTTTCTTCCGTCTGCTCCTCAGATGCTTTTCCCTTCTCCATATCCTTCCGGTTATTGCTCAGGAAGATATGTCCGGCAATGGCGCCGGCAAAGCAAAGGGCCATCAGCAGCAGCATGGCCTTCACCGGGCCGCTGGTGGTGAGCACCACGGCGGACAGGCCCAGAATGGCGCTGATGATATAGAGCACCGCCACCGCCTGCTTCTGGTTGAAGCCCATGTCGATAAGTCGGTGATGGACGTGGCTGCGGTCGGCGTGCATGGGACTCTGGCCGTGAGCAATGCGGCGGATGAAGGCAAAACAGGTGTCAAAGATGGGCAGGCCCAGCATGAGGAAGGGCACAGCAAAGGAGATAATGGTATAGAACTTGAACAGGCCGTTGACCGACACCACCGCCAGGATATAGCCCAGGAAGGTGGAACCGGTGTCTCCCATGAAGATCTTCGCGGGGTTCATGTTGTAGGGCAGAAAGCCGATACAGCCGCCGGCCAGAGCGGCCATAAGCAGGGCCACGTCCCCCTCGCTGACCACCAGGGCGATGACCAGCAGCGTCATGGAACTGATGGTAGACACACCGCAGGCCAGGCCGTCCAGGCCGTCGATCAGGTTGACGGCATTGGTGATGGCCACAATCCACAGCACGGTCACCGGGACGGACAGCCAACCCAGGTCCCAGTACAGGTTGGAGGAAAAGACGTTGGGGTTGGACAGGGTCTCGATGACGTTGCCGGAGAGCACCGCCACCAGGGCGGCACCAATCTGGATGAGAAACTTCAGCTTGGCTCCCAGCGCGTAGATATCGTCAAAAATACCCAGCACCACGATAATGGTGGCGCCCAGCAGCATACCCCGCATCTGGGCGTTCAGATCCAGAAAAATCAGTACGCTGAGCAGGAAGCCCAGAAAAATGGCAAGGCCTCCCATCCGGGGAATAGGATGATCGTGCATCCGGCGGTTATCCTTGGGTACGTCCACCGCGCCCACCTTAAAGGCCAGGCTCTTGACCACCGGCGTGGCAATCAGCGCCACCAGAAAGGCCACCACCAGAGCGGCCGCCACCATCCCCAGCAGGGGAAGCTCGGAATTGATTGGCATAGGAAAGATGCTCCTTTATCTCTCAGCGGGGGATGAAGCCCACTTTTTTATGGACCTTACGCAGGGTCCGCTGGGCCACCGAGGCGGCCTTCTCTGCGCCGGCGCGGTACAGGCCCTCCAGATAGGCCTTGTCGCCCAGCAGGCGCACCGTCTCCTCCCGGACAGGCCGGAGCAGTTCCACCACGGCCTCACCCACAGCGGGCTTGAAGGCGCCGTAGCCCTTGCCCTCAAACTCCACCTCGATCTGCTCATAGGTCTTGCCGGTAACGGCGGCATAGATGTCGATGAGGGTGGCCACGCCGGGCTTGTTGGCACGGTCATAGCGGACACAGTTTTCCGTGTCGCTGTCGGTGATCGCACGCTTGAACTTGCGCATAATATCGTCGGGGCTGTCCATCAGGTAGACGCAGCCCTCGGGGATGGACTTGCTCATCTTGCTGTCGGGCTGGTTCAGGCTCATGACCCGGGCGCCCACCTTGGGGATATAGGCGTCAGGCATGGTGAACACATCGCCGTAGATGCCGTTGAAGCGCTGGACAATGTTGCGGGTGAGCTCCACGTGCTGCTTCTGGTCCTCCCCCACCGGCACCAGGTCGGCCTGATAGAGCATGATATCAGCGGCCATCAGGGAGGGGTAGGTGAACAGGCCGGCGTTGACGTTGTCGGCGTGCTTGGCGGACTTGTCCTTGAACTGGGTCATGCGGGACAGCTCGCCGAACATGGTGTAGCAGTTGAGCACCCAGGCCAGCTCGGCATGGGCGGGCACGTGGGACTGGATGAACAGGATGGACTTCTCCGGGTCGATACCGCAGGCCACCAGCTGGGCAAAGAGCTCGATGGTCTGGCGGCGGAGGGCGGCGGGGTCCTGCCGCACGGTAATGGCGTGCTCATCCACCACACAGTAGACACAGTTATATTCGTCCTGCAGGGCCACCCAGTTGCGCAGGGCTCCCAGATAGTTGCCCAGATGGAGGGCGCCGCTGGGCTGGATGCCGCTGAAGATGACTTTCTTATTCGTTTCCATAACAGGTTCACACCCTTGTCAAGAGATTTCTGCATAGTTGACGATATAATACCACATTTCCCGGCGGTTGACAAGAATAACAGGGCCGCACTATTGACAATTCTAGGGCTGAAACGGTAGAATAAAGGTTACGATTTGACACCCGTCACCCGGGTATTTTGTTCAACGGAGGGATCTGTATGGATCTGAACTGGTTTGAGGAACTGGAGGGCCGCATCCCCCACGACGGCGTGCGCACCCGTTTCGCCCCTTCCCCCACGGGCTATATGCACGTCGGCAACCTGCGTACCGCCCTGTACACCTGGCTCATCGCCCGTCACAACGGCGGTAAATTCATTCTCCGCATCGAGGACACCGACCAGGGCCGTCTGGTAGAGGGCGCCACCGACGTCATCTACAACACCCTGCGCAAGTGCGGGCTGACCTGGGACGAGGGTCCCGATCTGGGCGGCCCTGTGGGCCCCTACATCCAGACCCAGCGCCGTGACCTGTACGGCAAGTTTGCCGAGCTGCTGGTGGAGAAGGGTCACGCCTACTACTGCTTCTGTGAAAAGACCGAATCCGAGGAGGACTCCGGCGATTTTGACCGGGCCGCTGATCCCTGCCGGGATCTGGACCCGGAGGTTGCCAAGGCCAGAGTGGCCGCCGGCGAGCCCTACGTCATCCGCCAGCGCATCCCTGCTGAGGGCACCACCACCTTCTCCGACGCTGTGTTCGGCGACATTACCGTGGAGAACAAGACCCTGGACGACCAGGTGCTCATGAAGCGGGACGGTCTGCCCACCTATAACTTCGCCAACGTCATCGACGACCATCTCATGGGCATCACCCATGTGGTCCGCGGCTCCGAGTACCTGTCCTCCGCTCCCAAGTACAACCTGCTGTACGAGGGCTTCGGCTGGGAGGTGCCCACCTATATCCACTGCTCTCCCGTTATGCGGGACCAGCACAACAAGATGAGCAAGCGCAAGGGCGACCCCTCCTACGAGGACCTGATCGCCATGGGCTATCTGTCCGAGGCGGTGGTGAACTACGTCACCTTGCTGGGCTGGTCCCCCAAGGGCGCATACGCCGAGCAGGAGTTCTTCACTCTGGCCGAACTGGCTGATATCTTTGACACCGACGGCATCTCCAAGTCCCCCGCCATCTTCGACATCGAGAAGTTGAAGTATTTTAACGCCAACTACCTCCGTTCCCTCTCCCCCGAGGCCTTCTATGAGGGTGCCGAGCCCTACCTGAAGGAAGCCGTCAAGACCGAGGGCATCGACCTGAAGCTGATCGCTCCCCTGGTGCAGCCCCGGTGCGACACCTGGCTGGACATCGCTCCTCAGGTGGACTTCTTCGACGCCCTGCCCGAGTACTCCAATGAGCTTTACTGCCACAAGAAGATGAAGACCAACGAGGAGAACTCCCTGGAGGCCCTGGAGCAGGTGCTGCCCGTGCTGGAGAATCTGCCTGAGTGGACCTATGACGCCATCCATGACGCCCTCATCGGCCTGGCTCAGAAATTGGAGCTGAAGAACGGCCGCATCATGTGGCCGGTGCGTACCGCCCTGTCCGGCAAAGCGGTCACCCCCGGCGGCGCGGTGGAGCTGTGCCACATTCTGGGCAAGGAGGAGACCCTCCGCCGCGTCAGACTGGGTATGGCTCAGCTGGCAAAATAAGTGTCACATAGTATGCCCCCTTTTCCCCATACTAGAGGAAAAGGGGGCGTTTTTATGTCAAAACAGAAGATCCGGGTGCTGGCTGTCAGCTTTCTGGCGGCGGCCTTTGTCATTACCGCCGGCTTCGCCGTCCAGGGCCACGTCCGGGCCGCTCAGTACCGGCAGCTGCTGGACAACGGATACCGGCACGCCTTTGCCGAGCTGACCACCGCCACGGGAGAACTGGAGGTGGCATTGACCAAAATGAGCCACGCCACCTCCCCCGCCCTGTTTGCCTCCCTGTGCGCCCAGGCCTACTCCAAAGCCCAGGCCGCCCAGGCTGCTCTGGGCGAGCTGCCCTACGGTAATGTGGAGCTGGAACAGACTGCCGCCTTCCTGGCCCGGGCGGGAGATTACGCCATGGCCCTGGCCCAGGGGACCTCAGCGGAGCTGGTATGCACCGACGAGCACCGAGACGCCCTGTTCCAGCTGTCCGAGGCGGCCGGCGAACTCTCCCTCACCCTGGAGACCCTCCAGGCCCAGCTGAGCGCCGGGGCCATCCGGCCGGAGGATCTGGCGGAGGCCCGTGAACGGTTGGCGGCCGAGGACGGCAGCGGTCAGGTCAACGGCGGCTCCGCCTTCCAAAGCGTGGAGTCCGACTTCCCCGAGGTACCCACCCTGATCTACGACGGCCCCTTCTCCCAGCACCTGGACGGCCGCACCCCCCGGATGCTGGAGGGCCTGCCCCAGGTCACCGAGGAGGAGGCCAGAGAGGCCGCCGCTGTCTTCCTGGACCTGCGGCCTGAGGTATTCACTCTCACCGCCAAGTCCGAGGGCAATCTGCCCTCCTACGGCTTTACCGCCATGGTGAACGGCGGCCAGCTCTATATCCAGGTCACCTGTCAGGGCGGACAGATCCTGGAGGTATTCTCCTCCCGTACCGCCGGAGAGCCGGTGCTCAGCCGGACGGAGGGCTGTGAAAAAGCCGCCGCCTTCCTGGCGGAAAAAGGCTACGCCAATATGGCCCCCAGCTATTTCATGGAACAGGACGGAGTGCTGGCAATCAACTTTGCCCCGGTGGAGAACGGCGTCTACTGCTACCCCGATCTGGTGAAGGTGTCGGTGGCCCTGGACACCGGCGAGGTGGTGGGCTTTGAGGCGGCGGGCTACCTGACCCACCACGGCAGCCGGGACCTGTCCTCCCCCGCCGTGGACGCCCAGACCGCCCAGGCCCTGGTGGACGACTCCCTCACCGTTCTCTCCCACCAGTTGGCTCTCATCCCCACCGGCGGCGAATACGAGGTATTATGCCACGAATTCAAGTGCCAGGCCCAGGACGGCACCCATGTTCTCATCTACGTCAACGCCCAAACCGGCAAGCAGCGGCACATTCTCCTTCTTCTGGAGGACGAAAACGGCACCCTGGTTCTATGATAAAAGCCACAGCAGGCGTACAGTTGTATGCCTGCTGTGGCTTTTTTGTGGAAATTGGTAGAACCAAAAGTTTGGAACGAATAGTTTCTTCTTCATGGATTGACAAAGAATTAACAATGTGCCATAATAGGGGTCGTAAGATCGTTAAACATTTAACGATCAAAATTTAATGAGACATACGGAGGTATTTACCATGTCCCGTTTTACCCTTCCCAGAGACATCTATTACGGCCCCAACGCCCTGGAAAATCTGAAGAATCTGAAGGGCACCCGCGCAGTACTGGTGCTGGGCGGCGGCTCCATGAAGCGGTTCGGCTTTGTGGACAAGGCGGTTGCCTATCTGAAGGAAGCCGGTATTGAGACCAAGCTCATCGAGAACGTGGAGCCCGATCCCTCTGTGGAGACCGTCATGAGCGGCGCTGCCGTGATGCGGGAATTCCAGCCCGACTGGATCATCTCCATGGGCGGCGGCTCCCCCATCGACGCCGCCAAGGCAATGTGGGCCTTCTATGAATACCCCGAGACCACCTTTGAGGATCTGATCACCCCCTTCTCCTTCCCCGAGCTGCGTCAGAAAGCCAAGTTCTGCGCCATCCCCTCTACCTCCGGCACTGCCACCGAGGTCACCGCCTTCTCCGTCATCACCGACTATCAGAAGGGCATCAAGTATCCTCTGGCCGACTTCAACATCACCCCCGACGTGGCCATCATCGACCCCGCTCTGGCCGAAACCATGCCCCCCAAGCTGGTGGCTCACACCGGCATGGACGCTCTGACTCACGCCATCGAGGCCTATGTGTCCACCCTGCACACCGTCTTTACCGATCCTCTGGCCCTGAAGGCCATTGACATTGTGAACCATGATCTCATCAAGTCCTACAACGGCGACATGACTTGCCGTGAGGAGATGCACTACGGTCAGTGCCTGGCCGGTATGGCTTTCTCCAACGCTCTGCTGGGCATCGTTCACTCCATGGCCCACAAGACCGGCGCCGCCTTCTCCACCGGCCACATCACCCATGGCCTGGCCAACGCCATGTACCTGCCCTACGTCATCGCCTACAACGCGAAAGCGCCCGGCGTGGCGGAGCGCTATGCTGACATCGCGAAGACCATGGGCATCACCGGTACCGTGGAGGAGTGTGTGGAGGGCCTGCGTGCCAAGATCCGCTCCATGAACGACGCCATGGGCATCCCCAACACCCTGAAGGACTTCGGCATCATCGAGGACGAGTTCAAGGAGAAGCTGACCGCCATCGCCACCAACGCGGTGGGCGACGCCTGCACCGGCTCCAACCCCCGTCCCATCGATCCCGAGACCATGGCCAAGCTCTTCACCTGCATCTACTACGGTGAAGAAGTCAACTTCTGATCTCCCACAAACCCTTACCCATACATACAAGAGGAGCGCAGTCCGGCGACTGCGCTCCTCTTGTTTGATTTGATTACAGCTCTTTGACATAGAAATAGTGGCCGTAGCTGCCGGTCCCCTGCTCTACCGCACCGAAGCGGTGGTAGCCCATCTTCTCATAGAAGCGGGGGGCCTGAAAGCCGAAGGTATTCAGCTCCAGCCGCTTGGCGCCCTGCCGGGCTGCGTTCTCCTCCAGCTGCTCCAGGATGCAGGCGCCCAGACCGGCGCCTCGGTGGTCCTCTGCCACCCACAGCACATCCAGCATGGCCAGCTCCCCCATCCGGAAGGCATCGCAGCCGCCGATGATCCGCCCGGCTTGGTCGATAACCACCAGGGACAGATCCGCCGTATCCGGCACAAACTTCCGGTTATAGGCCCGCAGTCCGGCGTGGATGGCCTCACCGGCCCCCTCGTCGGCGGGACGGATTACAAACTGCTCCATTCCCATCACTCCATATCAAAGGGGGGCATATCCCGGCTCTGGGGAATGGCGTCCCCCTCAAACTCCAGCTCGTCGGGCACCGGCTCCGGCGCGCCGCTGGCCATGTCCTGCCTGAACTGCATCTCCTGCCACTGCTCCTTGGTGATGAGTACCTGGCGGGGCTTGGAACCCTCAAAGGGGCCAACGACCCCCTTCTCTTCCATCTGATCCACCAGGCGGGCGGCACGGGAATAGCCCAGCTTGAGCCGCCGCTGGAGCATGGACACCGAGGCCATGCCGGTCTCCACCACCACTTCGATGGCGGCAGGCAGCAGCTCGTCGTAGTCGTCTCCCACATCCTCGGGTGCGGAGCCGCCCACGCCCTTGGAGCCCTTTTCCTTCTCGGCGGCGTGCTTTTCGATGTCGTGCATAATCTCCTGATCGTACTCGGCCCCGCCGCTGTTCTGCTTGATGAAGCCCACCACGGCGGCCACCTCCTCATCGGAGATGAGGCATCCCTGAACACGCTGAGGCTTACCGGAACCCAGGGGGAAGTACAGCATATCGCCCCGGCCCACCAGCTTCTCCGCGCCGGTGGTGTCCAGGATGATGCGGGACTCCAGCGAGGAGGCCACGGCAAAGGCGATACGGCTGGGGATGTTGGCCTTCATCAGGCCGGTGATCACGTCGGCGGAGGGACGCTGGGTAGCAATGATCAGGTGCATACCGGCGGCACGGCCCATCTGAGCCACCCGGCAGATGGATTCCTCCACCTCCTTGGCGGCCACCAGCATCAGGTCGGCCAGCTCGTCGATGACCACCACGATCTGGGGCATCTTCTCCATGTCGTCGGTCTTGGCTGCATGGGCGTTGTAGCTGGCCAGATCCCGGACACCAATCTCAGAGAAGGCCCGGTACCGCTTCATCATCTCCACCACCGCCCACTGGAGGGCACCGGCGGCCTTCTTGGGGTCGGTAACCACCGGGATGAGCAGATGAGGAATGCCGTTGTAGATGCCCAGCTCCACCATCTTTGGGTCCACCATGATGAGGCGGACCTCCTCCGGGGTGGCCTTGTACAGCAGGGAGATAATGAGGGAGTTGGTACACACCGACTTACCGGAGCCGGTAGTACCGGCGATCAGCAGGTGGGGCAGCTTGGCGATATTGCCCACAATATTGTTGCCGCCGATGTCCTTGCCCACGGCAAAGGACACCTTGGAGGGGTTGTCCCGGAACTCCCGGGAGTCGATCACGTCGTGGATGTATACCGGGGACACCAGTCGATTTGGCACCTCGATGCCCACCATGGAGATCTGGTTGGGAATGGGGGCGATCCGCACGCCGGTGGCCCCCAGAGCCAGGGCGATATCGTCAGCCAGATTGGTCAGCTTGTTGAGCCGCACGCCCTGATCCAGTTCCAACTCATACCGCGTAACAGACGGGCCACGGGTCACATTGGAGATGTTGGCGTCGATGCCGAAGGAGCGGATGGTATCGCTGAGGCGGGCCTGGTTGGCCCGCAGCTCCCCCGCCACGTCGGAGCTGGATACCCCCTCCCCCTCCGTCAGCAGGGAGACGGGGGGATACTGGTAAACCGCGGGCTCCTCCTCCAGGCTTCGGGCAATGTCCTGGGCCACCTCGGCGGCGGCCTGGGCGGTCTCCTCCCTCTGGCGGGCCTTGGCGGAGGTGGGGGGCACGGCGGGCTCCCGCACGATCTCAGGCACAGGCTGAGTCTCCGGAACGGGTTCCGGCTCCGGTTGGACCACAGGCTGGGGCTGGACGGCTTCATGCCGGATCTCCACCGGCGCGGCAAAGGGCAGAACCTCCTCCGGCGCCTCCTCCTCGGGCTGGGCCTGGGCATTGCCAGCCAGCACCTGATCGGGGGTAGGCACTGAGGGCTTGCGATTGAAAAAGCGCTCCTTCTTCTCGATGGGCTTGGGTTCCCGGCGCTTGCCCACCAGAGGTCCGTCATCCACCGGAATATCAATCTGGGGCTGCTGTCTGCGGCCCTCCCGGACAGGTTCCGGCTCACGTTCGGCTTTCTTCCGGCGGGGACGGGGCTCGGGGATCTCCTCCTCCTCGTACTCCGGACGGCTGCGAAGCCTGTCCACCACATCGGTGGGGGAAATATGGAAGCATACCATTACCAGGATCACAGCCAGCAGCACAAAAATGATACCGGCGCCGATCTTGCTGAACACAGCCGTGAGACCCAGTGCAATCACACCGCTGATCACACCGCCGCTGGCCAAAGCCTCGCCCTGTTTCCAGAGCAGTTCAGGCAGCTTCATATCCCAGGCATAGGCACCCTGGGCCAGCAGCAGGTGGAAGAAGCCGCCTGCCAGCACCGGCAGCAGCAGGGCGCACCACACCCGCAGCCGCACCGGGCGTCCCCGGTGGAAGGCCAGGATACCGCTGGCCACCAACAGCATGGGAGGCAGCAGCAGATAGCCGTAGCCGATCAGCCCTTTCACCAGCCCGCAGAAGAAGTCGATGAAGATGGCCTGGATGTGGAAATAGCCCAGCGCAGCGAAGATGGCCAGTAACAAACACACCACGGCCCCCACCTCCCGCCGGACCGGGCGGGGGGCGGGCTTTTTGCGGCTGGATGTGGTGCGGGAAGAGGAGGACCGGCTGGAAGAGGCAGTCCGCTTCCCTCCGGTGCTTTTCTTCTTTGCGGTGGCCATGGTATCAGATCCTTTCAGGGTCGGGTTTCCCGCCCACAGGTGGGCGGTACCGATTTACATCATAACGGTTTTCACAATGCCGGCGATGAGGCTGCCAAGGCCCACCGCCCAGCAGTAGTAGGCGAACTTGCCGAACTTGCCCTTGTCGGACAGGGTCTTGACCAGCCGGATGGCAAAGTAGCCCACCACGGCAGCTACGGCCACGCCCACCAGATACATGGGCAGTTCAGCCATGGCAAAGCCGCTCTCCACCGCGTCTTTCAGCTCCAGAATATTGGCGCCCACGATGGCAGGCATGGACAGAAGGAAGGAGAAACGAACGGCGAAGGAGCGGTCAAAGCCCCGCATCATACCTACGGAGATGGTGGTACCGGAGCGGGACAGGCCGGGGATCACCGCCAGAGCCTGGCCGCAGCCCACGATGAGGGCATCCACCACGGTGGCGTTCTTGGCAGTCTTACGGCCATGCGCCAGCCGGTCAGAGAAATAAAGGATGCAGCCGGTGGCCAGCAGCGCAATGGACACCATAATGGAGCTGGCAAACAGGGCGTTCACCGCATCCTGGAGCAGCACCATCACAAACAGGGGCAGGGTGGCGATGATAATGAGCATTACCATCCGCCGGGCGGGAGGCGGCGGAGTGCCGGTGTCCTTCCCTGCCAGGGCGGCGATGCCCAGGAAGAACTCCCGGATCATCTCCACCACGTCCTTCCAGTAGACCACCAGCACCGAGATCAGGGTACCAAAGTGGAGCATGACCGTAAACATCATGTACTTTTCTTCCATGTTCTCCATGCCGAAGAACTGCTGAAACAGGGCCAGGTGGCCGGAGCTGGAGATGGGCAGAAACTCCGCCACACCCTGAATAATCCCCATGAGGATGGCCATCAAATAGCTCAAAACGACTTCCTCCATTCACGATTTTTGGGAATCGAAACCCGTTTGAAAATGAGTTCGTCCCCGGTACATCGCCCCTGTACGCGGTATACTGCGTCAGGGCGGTTAGTTTTTATCATATCATATCCGGCGGAGTTTTTCCATCCTTTTTCCCTCCAGTTGAAAAAATCACAGGAACAGTTTTATTCCCAGCGGTACTGTCATTTGACAAAGACTTTTGGATATGCCATACTGATTGCAATACCAAACGGTTCATGTGCCGCCGGAATTGGAGATGAGCGATATGTCGTGCAGCAAATCCCGTCGTTCCATGAGTATTCTTTCTCTGCTTCTGATCTTCTCTCTGCTGCTCAGTACGGCAGCTGTGGCCGCGCCGGAACCGGAAAAGCCGAACATCACCGCCGCGGCCGCCATCGTTATGGACTATGATACCGGCGCCATCCTTTATGAAAAGGATGCCGATACCATGCGGGTCCCCGCCTCCATGACCAAGGTTATGACGGCCTACATCATCTTTGAGGAGCTGGAGGCCGGCAACCTGACACTGGACACCATGGTACCCATCAGTGCCGAGAACGCCCAAAAATCCCGGGACGGTAAGAACTATCCCGCCTCTGTTCCCCTGCCCGCCGGGTCCTCCGTATCGGTAGACACCCTGCTCAAACTAATTATGATCCCTTCGCCAGCGCCAGCTGCATCGTTATGGCTGAGTATATCTCCGGCAGTGAGGAGGCCTTTGTCCAGCGGATGAATGAGACCGCCACGCGCCTGGGTATGACAGCGGAATATGAAAGCTCCCACGGCGCTCACGTCCACTATCTCACCGCCCGCTCCCAGGCCACTCTGGTCCGGGAATTCATCCATCGCTTCCCTCAGATTCTGGACTATACCTCCCTCACCGGGGTCTCCTTCAATGGAAAATGGTACCCCAACACCAACAAACTGCTGCCCGGCCTGGACTACGCCTATGACGGCGCGGACGGCTTCAAGACGGGCACCATCACCGCCGCTGGCTACTGTCTCAGTGCCACCGCTGTGAAAAATGGCCGCCGCATCATCAGCGTGGTAATGAAGTCCTCCAACGACAAGACCCGCCACACCGACAGTGCCGCCCTGCTGGACTACGGCTTTGCTCTGCTGGAGTACCAGTCTCCCTTTGACGACGTGGCTTACCACTGGTGCCGGGAAGAAGTGGCCGCACTCAAGGACCTGGGGGTGGAGCTCCACACCGACGGAGACACCTTCCGTCCTGACGACCAAGTGACTCGTGCGGAATTTACCGCTATGCTGTACACTGCCCTGGCGCAGAAGAATGCTCTGCCTCAGGCACCCGAAGGTGTGGAGGAGCCCCTCTTTGCTGACGTGGAAGGCACTTGGGCCGCCGACTACATCCATCAGGCCGCCCGACTGGGTCTGGTGGCTGGCACCGATGAAAACACCTTTGCCCCTGATCGACCCATTACCCGGCAGGAGATGATGACCATCATCGGCCGCTGCCTGGACCTGCCCGACGAAAACGGCCTGGGCTTTGCCGATGACGGCGACATTGCCTTCTGGGCTCTGGAAGCCGCCGCCCGCACCTCCGCTGCCGGGCTGTTCCAGGGCGGCAGCGGCAATGCTCTGATGCCGTTGGCCACCTCCACCCGGGCCGAGGCCGCCACTGTGCTCAGCCGTGTGGTTGAGATGCTGGAACAATAAAGGAGAATGGGTATGATGAGACGCGCCGCTGCTCTGCTGTGCGCCCTGGCCCTGCTGGCCGGTCTGGCCGCCTGCGCCGCCCCACAGCCGGAGCCGCCGCAGTGCTCCCTGCCGGTGCTTCCTTTACCATCCTGGGGGAAAAGGGAAACTGGTGGAAGGTGTCCTCTGGCTACGGAACCGGCTGGGTAGACCATCGCCTGTGCATGATCAATCTGCCCGACGTGGTCCCTTCTATCGTATATGACGCCACCAACGCTTATTCCTCCCGGTACACCAGTTCAGGCAAAGATATCCCCGGTATCACCGGCCAGGCCCTCTACCAGGGCAAGGTGTATAACCCTCGCTTTGATGAGGAGCAGTTCCTCATGCCGGTGCTCTACGCCACCGCCAAAAAGATCTGCGCCGCCTAGCAAAAGGCCCTGTCCCAGGGCAACAGTCTGAAGCTATACGAGGCCTACCGGCCTTATGCCGCCCAGCGGGCGGTGGTCAAGGCCCTGACCGCCCTGGCGGAGCGTGATCCTGAGGTCAAGGCGGGCATCACCACAAAGCCCTGGTCCATGACCTACTTCATCAACACCGGCTACTCCAATCACCAGAAGGGTTTTGCGTTGGATGTAAGCCTGGTGAAGGTATCCCGCACCGAGACCCGTACCACCGGCGGCCACACCTATCTGGTACCGGTGGACTATCAGGAGTACGAAATGCCCACCCCCATCCATGAACTGAGCATGGCGGCGGCCTCCACCACCGGTCCCGGCGAAACAACCCTGGCTTCCACCATGAATGACCCGGCTCTGGCCCTGCGGAGTTATTTCCGCAAGGCGGGCATGACGCCCCTGGAGTCGGAGTGGTGGCATTTCAACGACTACGCCGCCCGCACTCTGGCGGGAGGACGCACCTCCACCGGCGGCTTTGAGGTCACCCGCTGCCGCAGCGCCGCCCCCGGATAAAATAGAGAGGCAGGACGTAATGTCCTGCCTCTCTATTTTATCCCGTTTCAGTTCTTCACGCCGGAGCCGCCGCAGCCGATGCACAGCCGCCGACCGGTACTGCCGCAGTAGGTACAGCCCTGAGGGGTATCCATTCCCATAATGGAGATGGACTGGCCCTGGCCGGTGCCTCTACAATAGGGGCAGGTCACCATTCCGCTGCCACCGCAGACGGCACAGCTCTCCTGGGGCAGGCCGTTGACATCCATCTCCCCCACAGGAGAGGACGTATTGGAGGAATTGGTATAGGAGTTGATGGTGCGGAGGTTATTTCCGTCCCCATCCATCACATACATCTCGGCATATTGATATCCCTTGGTGGCAGTAGGTGTACCCGCCCCCGCGCTCTTGGCTTTCAACACAGCAACCCACTGGCCGTCATTGGTGATGTAGTAATAATTTTCACCGGACAGCAGGGTTTCAGTAATGCCGGTATTGATGTTGGTCCGGTACACCCTGGAGCCGTCGCTTCCATAGGTCCATTCGCCGGTACGCACGGAGGACAGATCCTCAGCGCTGTTAAACTGGCTTTCCGTGATTTTAGAAGCGGCCCCACTGCCAAGGCTGATCTGATAGTATTCCGTAAAATACTCAGCACCGTAGTAATTGCTGGTATCCTCATTCCGGGAAAACTTGATCCCGAAGTAGGCATTCTCCTGATCAAATTTGACCCCGGCCGCCACATATCTGTGCGTATAGCTGCTGTTCTTGAGCCCCAGCTGGGTCACGGTGCCTTTGATGTTGCAGATTTCCTTTGACGTGCCGGTATTTGTGTCGATCATCAGGATTTTGCAGCTGGACTCGCCGCTGAGCAGGGGCGAAATGCCCTCCACCACAAACAGATACTGCTTCCACAGGGCAAAATCACTGCCATCCTCCACGATCAGGCGGCCCGCATCGGGACGGGTATAGAGCACCTGAGAGGCGCCCGAAGACAGATCCAGCTTGTAAACACGCTGTGTCTCCCCCTCAAAGCCGATGATAACCATTTTATCCCCGCAGATGGAGAAATCGGAGACCTTGCTCAGCTTGGCAAACACGGTTTTCCGCTGTCCGTCGGCCATATTGATGGCGTTTACGGTCTGATTATCCCGGTTGATGTAATAGATCTGATTCCGGTTCACCACGATCCCCAGGGGCGCTCCTCCGGAGGCGTAGGTTCTGGTGGCCGCGCCGTCGTAGGCGTAGATATACGGCTGATAGATAAAAGAGTAATAGAGCACGCCGTTGTGAATATAGCCGTTTGTGGCCGCGTTGGAGCCGTCGATCCACTTCTCAGAGGAAACCGTCACAGTCTGGGTGCTTCCATCCCACTCCACATTGCAGTCAAAGGACTCGGATACCGCCCGGACAGGCACCAGGGTCCGGCCATTCAGGGCAATGGGCGGCACATCTAGGTCGTAGACCACACTGTCTCCGCCGCCCACGCTCCTGGCAAATCGGTTGTTGCCCAGCTGCATGACCACCAAGGTATCCCCCTTCTGGGCAGCTACAGCCTGATCCTCCGGAAGCCATTCCACCTCGGCGCCCAGCGCCTCAAAGATGGCCCGGAGCGGCACCAGCACCCGTCCGTTCTGGGCGATGGGCGGCTGATCGAAGGTCAACTTCTCCCCGTCCACATACACGGAGATCTCGCTGCCCGCCGCCTGGGCAACGCCTCCAGCCGGCACAAAGGCCGCAGTCAACAGAAGCACAGAAATCATCAGGGACAAGAATCTGCGTCTTTTCATGGGATCCACTCCATTTCCATTTTTATTTTCGCTGGAAGCAGTATACCATATTTATCCTTGTATATCAATCTGTAGAATTTCTTTTTTCGCCGTCCGGGCAAACAAACAGGGAGCCCCCGACCTGATGGCCGGGGGCTCCCCGTGTTCATTTATTTTACTTACTGAGCCTCGTAGACCGCCTTCATGCCCTTGTAGGTCATATAGCAGTCCAGCTTGGACACGGTCTCGAAGGGGGCGTGCATGGACAGAACAGGCACGCCGGCGTCGATGGTGTCGATGTCACGCTCAGCCATATAGCAGGCCACGGTGCCGCCGCCGCCGGCGTCCACCTTGCCCAGCTCGGCCATCTGCCACACCACACCGTTCTGATCCAGCACACGGCGGACATAGGCCACCAGCTCGGCGGAGGCATCGGAGGCGCCGGACTTGCCCCGGGCGCCGGTGTACTTGCACAGGCCCATGCCGTAGTTGACCTTGGCGCTGTTGCGCTTCTCGTACACGTCGGCAAAGTTGGGGTCGAAGGCGGCGGTCACGTCGGCGGACAGGCAGAAGGACTTCTCATAGCAGGCCTTCAGGGTCACCCGCTGGGCGTCGCACAGATCGCTCATGAAGGTATCGAAGGCGGCGGACTGCATACCGGACACGCCCTCGGAGCCGATCTCCTCCTTGTCGGCCAGCATACACACGGCGGTGCGGGCGGGGGTGCCCAGGGTAAACAGGGCAGCCAGGGCGGCAAAGCCGCACACCCGGTCGTCGTGGCCGTAGGCGCCGATGAGGGAGCGGTCAAAGCCGATATCCATGGCCTTGAAGGCGGGCACGGCGGACAGCTCGGCAGAGATAAAGTCCTCCTCGGTAATACCGTACTTCTGGTTGAGCAGGTCCAGAACAGCCAGCTTCACCCGGTCGGAGCCCTCGTCACCGGCAAAGGGACGGCTGCCGATGAGCAGGTTCAGGCTCTCGCCGGGAATGGCCTCGCCCAGAGGCTTCTTGGACTGCTCAGCACCCAGGTGGGGCAGCAGGTCATCGATGGTGAAGCGGGGCTCGCCCTCAGAGGAGCCAATGGACACCTTTACGGTGGCGCCATCCTTCAGGGCAATGACACCGTGGAGTTCCAGAGGGATGGTGACCCACTGATACTTACGGATACCGCCGTAGTAGTGGGTCTTGAAGAAGGCCAGCTCAGCGTCCTCATAGAGGGGGTTAGGCTTCAGGTCCAGGCGGGGGGAATCGATGTGGGCGGCGCCGATATTGACGCCCTCGCTGAGGGGCTTGCTGCCGATGACAGCCAGCATGATGGCCTTACCCCGGTTCACCCGGTACAGCTTGTCGCCGGGATTGAGGGCCATACCACGGACAAAGGGCTTGAAGCCGTGATACTCGGCCAGGCGGACGGTCTCGTCCACGCACTCCCGCTCGGTCTTGCCGGCGTCCAGGAACTTCTTGTAATCCTCACAATATGCGTTCAGATCCGCCTCTTCCGCAGGATTCAGGCGGTCATAGCCATTCTTGGGCTGATAGAGCAGGGCTTCCCGCCGCAGCTCACCGGCGGTCTTTTGTTTCTCTTCCATGTGAGAGTCCTCCTTTATGATAAACGTTATGGGATCAGCGTCTGAAACAGAGCCAGGGCCTTTTGGGCGAATTCTTCCGCTGTGCCCTGGTTCTCTAGAATGTGGGTGCAGTGGGTACGGAAAAAACCGTCCCCCTGCTGGGCATCCACCCGCTTACGGGCGTAGTCCTCCGGGATACCCTCCCGGGCCATGATGCGGCGGATACGGATCTCCCTGGGAGCCAGAATGCCCACCACCGCGTCGCAGGTCTCCCCTACGCCGCTCTCGATGAGAGCGATGGCATCGATGGCTACCGCCGTCCGTCCGTCCGTCTCTGCCTGGGCGGCCTGCCGGTCGATCTCTTCGATGATAAATCGATGGGTAATGGCATTCAGGTCGGCCAAAGCGGTGGGATCGGCAAAGACCACACTGCCCAGGGCCTTCCGGTCCACCTGCCCCGTCTCATCCAGGATAGCAGAACCGAAGCGGGCCGTCAGGGCGTCCCCCATGGGAGCGCTGTGGGCCAGCAGGTCATGATACACCTGATCGGCGTCAATGATATGGGCCCCCAGTTCGGTCAATACGTTGAGGGCGGTGGTCTTACCCGCTCCGGTGGGGCCGGTGATGCCGATGCGTTTCATGTCCTTCGCCTCCAGCAGTTAGTATACCACACTATCGGTATGGTGTGTGAGCGATTTGTAAATTGTGGCGGCTTCTCCACATCCGTAGCCTAATTAGTATACCACAAGTTCCGCCCCTTTGGAAAACGATTTTTTCCAAAAGCGAAGAATCGGGACGGCGAATTTTCACTCGCCGTCCCGATTTTATCGCTATTCATGCTCGGACCAGCCGTGGTGATGGCCGTGGCCGTTCCCCGTCGGGGCACTCTCTACAACGTTTCCCTGCTCCAGCGATCCAATCCAGTCCCGGATCTGCCGCATGGTCAGCCCCGCCACATCCTCCGCCGTCACAGTGGGGTCCAGAGCCTGAAGTTCCAGAAACGCCTGGTACTTGCCCAGGGACAGCCCGGCATGGTGGGCCTCCTCCAGCGCTTCCGCATCCCCATGATGGCACTGGACATTCTCCTGCCCGGCGGTACAGTCCTCCGCCCCCGCCAGCAGACGGCTGCACTGGGCCTCATCCTCCCCCGCCACGGTGATGGACAACAGCTCACCTGCCGCCAGCCGGTCGGCAATGCTCTCACTGGCTACCAGCTGTTCCAGGGCCTCCTGGTAGTCCATCAATCTCAGGTCCAGGCTGTCGGCCAGCTCCTGACCGTCCTCATTCCAGGCGCGAACGGTCACCACCTTGTCAAACCGGTTGATCCCCAGTTCCAGGGATGGATTGATGTCGATGCTGAGATAGGTGGTTGGTGTAAAGTAGTAACGGTATCCACCCAGCCCCGCCAACAGCAGCACCAGGCAGACTGCCACCGCGGCCAGGTAGCCCACAGGCCGGTGGCGGCGGCTCCGCGCCCGGTCCAGGGCGGCCCGGGTATTTTCCTTCATGGCTTCTCCGGCGTAAAGCTGCCCAAAGGCCTCCCGGATCTGCTCATCCATGGTCCTCACCCCCCAGCGTTTCCTTCAGGTGCGCCCTGGCCCGGGCCAGAGTGGTGTAGATGGTGTTCACGTTCTTACCCAGCAGGCGGCTCAGCTCCGGGGCGGTATAGCCCTCGTAGTAGTGGAGGTATACCACCTGCCGCTCCTTCTGGGGCAACGCCAGCACAGCGGCCAACACCTCCTGCCCCTGGCCGGTAAGCTTGTCGGCCTGGCCGGTCAATTCCTCCAGAGGCACGGTATTTCTGCGGAAAAAGCTGCGGAGCAGGTCCTTGCAGGCATTGAGGGTCACCCGGATGAACCAGGCCTTCTCATGCTCGCCGCTTTCAAAGGGCTTGTCGTGGAGCAGATACTTCAAAAACACCGTCTGGAAGATGTCCTGGGTGTCCGCCTCATTCTTCAGATGGATCATGCACAGCCGTCGAACGGTATCCCCATACCGCTCCATCGCCTGATTGGTCTCCTCTTCACTTCGCATGGACACCCTCACCTCCCCTCCGGCTCAGCCGGACCTGTTACCAGCCGTGATGGCCGCCGCCGTGGCAGCTGTGTCCACTGTACCCGCCGCCATACCGGCAGCTTGTACCATGGTAGTCACACACCCCATCGCCGTCGGTATCTGCAAACCGGCAATAGTTCCCCCGGTTGTCACAGATCCCGTCACCATTGGCGTCCACGTAATTTCGCCCCCCGGCGGCAAAGGCGCCGGTCACTCCCACCGTCAGCACCAGAGCGGCAATGGCGGTACCCATCAGGATTTTCTTCATGGTGATTCCTCCTTACTTCATTTGGTTTCACCCTGAATACGAACCAAAGGACGGAATCCTTTCAACACTTTGAAAAAAGATGGCCGTGAAAACACGGCCATCTTCGTTAATCGGGCTGATCAGCCCGGATGATATGGAATCCGGCCGCCTTGTTGAGCCGGTTGGCCACCGCCAGACCGATGCCGGTGGCGTCGGGACACTGGGCCCAGATGTGGGTCACGTCGGTGCCGTCGAACCAACGCAGGGCGTCGAACACCCGTCTGGCCTGCTCGGGCACGTCGGTGCTGGGGCCCAGCTGCTCCAGGGGGTGGCCCTCAAACAGATGGGTATACTCGTCAAAGCAGATCACCCCGTCGCCGGGGGCCATATGGGTCTGGATGTATCGGGCCGCCGTCTCAGGCGCGCCCTGAACCACCGTCACCGGCGCTTTGGGTGCGTAGTGGCGGTACTTCATGCCGGGGGCCTTAGGCTGCTCCCCGGCACCCATGAGCCGGGTCACCGCCGGGTCCACCGCCACCTCGCCCAGTACACTCTTCAGCTGCTCCAGGGTGATGCCGCCGGGACGCAGCAGCCTGGGCGGCTGCTCGGTCAGGTCGATAATGGTGGACTCCACCCCCACGGAGCAGGGGCCGCCGTCCACAATGCCGTCGATCTTGCCGTCCATATCCTCCAGCATATCCGCCATATTGGTGGGGCTGGGCCGGCCGGAAGTATTGCCCGACGGGGCAGCTACCGGCACATCCGCGGCAGCGATGATAGCCCGGCACACCGGATGGGCCGGGCAGCGCATCCCCACTGTGTCCAGTCCGGCGGTAACAGCGGCAGGCACAATGGGCTTGTGCTTGAGGATCATGGTCATAGGACCGGGCCAGAATTTGTCGGCCAGGGCATAGGCCGCCTCCGGGATGTCCTCGCAGTAGCGCTCCAGCCAGTCGGCGGTGGGGATATGAAGAATCAGCGGGTTGTCTTGGGGACGGCCCTTGGCCGCAAAAATGTGACCTACCGCCTCGCTGTTCAGCCCGTTGGCCCCCAGGCCGTACACCGTCTCGGTGGGAATGCCCAGAAGGCCGCCCCGGCGGAGGATGTCCGCCGCCTCCCCGATCTGCTTATCATTCAAACGCAGGGTATGCATCCTTCCTCACCGCTTTCTCAAAACCGATGACGGCGGCGGCGACGGCGGTCCTTCTGTACCACCGTCAGGATACCTGCCGCCAGCAGGGCGGCGCCGGACAGGATGTGCAGGATGCCAATGGCCTTTTTCATACCCAAGTCTCCTTTGTTATTCGTAGATGCCCACCGGCGTGCCCGCCAGTTCAATGGTGGTATCGGGGGCGAATTTGGCCTTTTGCAGATAGCCCTTCACGGTGAGAATGCCGTATTTGGGGTTGACCTTCTCGTCCTCCAGCTCCAGCTCCAGATAGTCGGCGCCCGAGCCGGTGAGCCAGCCGTCGTCCTCCAGCAGGTTCGCCAGATCGTCCCGTACCAGATCCAGGGTCAGCCCCTCCGGCAGGGTATTGAAATGAATGATCAGTTCCATGGTCAGTGCTCCTTTTCTAGGATTCCGGGATGCCTCCCGTTTATTCCTCCTGGCTGTGTTTGAGCCGCTCGGCCTGGTCAGCGGTAACCAGTCCATCGATGATCTCGTCCAGGTCGCCGTTCATCACATTCTCCAGCTTATACAGGGTCAGGCCAATGCGGTGATCGGTGAGCCGTCCCTGAGGGAAATTGTAGGTACGGATGCGCTCGTTCCGCATTCCGGTGCCCACCTGGCTGCGGCGCTCCGCCGTCAGGGACTCCTCCTGCTCCCGTACCTTCTCCTCATACAGCCGGGAGCGCAGGATCTGCATGGCCTTGTCCCGGTTCTGAAACTGGCTGCGCTCCTGCTGGCACTCCACCACCGTGCCGGTTGGCTTGTGGATGAGCCGCACAGCAGAGGAGGTCTTGTTGACGTGCTGTCCGCCCGCGCCGGAGGAGCGGAACACCTGCATCTCAATGTCGGCGGGGTTGAGCTCAAAGTCCACCTCGTCCACCTCGGGCAGCACCGCCACGGTGGCAGTGGAGGTATGGATGCGCCCGCCCGACTCGGTCTCGGGCACCCGCTGGACCCGGTGTACTCCGCTTTCAAATTTCAGGCGGGAGTAGGCCCCGTCTCCCTCAATGGTAAAGCAGATTTCCTTGACGCCGCCCAGCTCGGTTTCATTCACCGAGTCTACCTCCACCTTCCAGCGGCGGGCGTCGGCGTACATGGAGTACATCCGGAACAGGGAGTGGGCAAACAGTGCCGCTTCCTCCCCTCCTACTCCGGCCCGGATCTCCACGATGACGTTTTTGCCGTCGTTGGGGTCCCGGGGCAGCAGCAGGATGCGGATCTCATCCTCCAGTTTGGCGATGTCCTCCTTGGCCTGCTGATACTCCTCCTGGGCCAGCTCCTTCATGTCGGGATCGCCCATCAGCTCCTCCGCGTCCTTCAGGTCCTGCTGACGGCGGGTATAGGCCCGCCAGGCAGTGACCACCGGCTCCAGTTCCCGCTGCTCCTTATTGAGTTTGGCCACCAGGACCGGGTCGTTATAGGTCTCCCCTGCCCCCAGCTGGGCCTCGATACTGGCAAAACGCAGGTCCAGGGCGCTTAGTTTTTGCTGCATATCCAAATTATATCACCTGTCAAAGAAATAGGACTTGACCAGAGCCAACGGCTCCCGGATGTACATCTTCAGCCGGGATGGAATGTGGGAGCTGGGGGCCGCCAGGGTGGACAGGGTATAGTCCCCCTCCCATGCTCTGTCCCACAGCATCCGCACCCGGGTCAGGTGGAAACCGTTGGATACCACCAGCACTTGGCTGGTATCGATCCCCTCCTGCACCAGCAGAGCCTGGGTAAAGCGGATGTTTTCCCAGGTGTTGTGGGATTGGTCCTCCAGCAGGATCTGGTTTCCATCCACCCCGTGGTCGGTCAGATAGTCGCACATACACTGGGCCTCGCTCTGGTGTTCGTCGGGGCCCTGCCCGCCTGAGGCCACGATGGTCAGGTCCGGGTGGTCCTCCAGGTAGTCCAGGGCTTTATCCAGCCGGTCCTGGAGCAGGATAGACGGCCCCCAGGACTCCACCTTGCAGCCCAGGATCACCATCACCTTGGGTTCTCCGGTAATACTGTCGTGGGCGCCAGACAACACCACACCCAGCAGCACCGCAAAACTCAGCAGAGCAGCCAGCACAGCCGTCAGCAGAGCCAGCAGCCATACCGGCTTTCTGCGCCCTCCGTAGGGGCGGTAATACTGTTTTCCGCGTCTCATCCTCTGGCCTCTTCCAGTTCCGCGGCCAGGGTCTCCCACTTGGTGTACAGGGTGGCGATCTCGTCCTCCAGCGCCTTCTGCTCCTCATACACCTTCTGGAGCTCCAGGTAGTTGGAGGCCACCTCCTCAGCCTTCAGGGACAGTTCGTACTGCCGCTCCTCCGCCTTGGCCACCGCCCGCTCCGCCGCGGCCACCTGCTTCTCCAGCTCCTTGGTGCCGCCGGGGCGCTTGGGCTTCTCCTTCTTGGGCTTCTCCGGCTCCGCCTTCACCGGGGCGGCAGCCTGGGCCTTGGCCCGCTCCCGGGCGGCCCGGAACTCCTCAAAGGTGCCCCGGAAGTCGGTGATGTGCCCGTCCTCCAGCATCCAGATGCGGGTGGCGAACTGCTTGATGAAGTAGCGGTCATGGGATACGAAGAGCAGGTTGCCCTCGTACTCCGCCACCGCCTCCTCGATCCACTCCCGGCTGGCAATATCCAGGTGGTTGGTGGGCTCATCCAGGATGAGCAGGTTGATCTGCTCGTCCATCAGCATACACAGACGCAGGCGGCTCTGCTCGCCGCCGGACAGGGCGGACACCGGCTTAAACACGTCCTCTCCCCGGAAGTTAAAGGCGGCCAGCCGGTTGCGGGCGGTTTGAGTGGAGCAGTCCTGATCGTAGATCATAGTGTCCACCAGGTTGCGCTCCGGGTGGGAGAAGTGGATGATCTGGGGCAGGTAACCCACCTTTACAGTTGGCCCCATCTTTAACTTTCCGGAGTCGGGCTCCTCCTCCTTCAGCAAAATCTTCAGCAAGGTGGATTTGCCGGTGCCGTTATCCCCCAGCAGGGCGATGCGCTCACCTCCCACCACCTCCAGATTGACGTGGTCAAAGAGGGTGCGCCCGTCAAAGGACTTTTTCAGCTCCTTGATGGTAAGCACCTCGTCCCCGCGGAACTCCCGCTCTCCGAACTTCATGTCCAGGCGGCGCTCCTTGGCGGGCTTGTCGGTGGTACGCAGGCGCTCAATCCGTTTCTCCATGGACTGGGCCCGCTTAAAGATCTTGTCGTTGCCCGAGTAGGCCCAGATCCGCAGCTGCTGGGCGGCCTTCTCCAGCTGCTCAATCTTGGCCTGCTCCTTCTCGTACCGCTTCAGCTGCTCCTGATAGCGGTGCTCTTTCTCCACCACATAGAAGGAGTAGTTGCCTTCGTAGAACTCCGCCTTGCCGTCCTGGATCTCAATGACCCGCTTGACCACCCGGTCCAGAAACCAGCGGTCATGGGAGATGGCAAGGACAGTACCTTTATACTTGTCCAGATATTCCTCCAGCCACTCCGTAGCCCGGAGGTCCAGATGGTTGGTGGGCTCGTCCAGCAGCAGGATATCGGTGTCCTCCAGAATGAGCCGGGCCAGGTTGACCCGGGTTTTTTCGCCGCCGGACAGAGAGGAAAAGAGCTGACCTCTCATATCCTGGGAAATTTCCAGGCCGTTGCACACCTTGTTCAGGGGGGTGATGGTATCATAGCCGCCCCCCGCCTCAAAGGCGGCAGTGAGGGCATCGTACCGCCGCAGCAGAGCCGGGTCGCTGTCCCGGCCCATACGGATAGTGAGCTCCTCCATCTCCCGCTCCATGTCGTGAAGCCGCTGGAAAGCGGTCTGGAGCACGTCCTCCACCGTGTACTCCGGCGGATAGACGGGGATCTGGGAGATAAGCCCCACCCCCTTGCCGGGGGCGATGTGGACCTCACCGTCATCCCAGTCCATTTCGCCGGTGAGGATTTTGAACACCGTGGTCTTGCCGGCGCCGTTTTTGCCCAGCAAACCCACCCGTTCCCCCTGGTCGATCTGGAAGGTGAGGCCGTCCAATATTTTTTTGCCTACCTCGAACTCTTTGGACAGGTTCGAGACGGAGATATCGATCATTGCTTGCCTCCAAATGGTGTGTGTGGTACAATCGGTTGGAACAAAATGCCCCGGTCCGCCGGGGCCGCATCACAAGGAGGAGTTCTCTATGGACGCGATCCGTTGGGAAGGAAATACCCTTTACTTACTTGACCAGACAAAGCTTCCGGTGGAGGAGACCTGGCTCCCCTACACCGATTACCGGCCGGTGGCCGACGCCATCCGCACCATGGTAGTGCGGGGCGCTCCCGCCATTGGCGTCACCGCCGCCTACGCCTATTGCCTGGCCGCTTTGGCCGGGGATGACCTGGCCGAGGCCAAGGCCGTCCTGGCCGCCAGCCGTCCCACGGCGGTCAATCTGTTCTGGGCTCTGGACCGGATGGCCCGCAAAGCCGAAGCCTGCGGCGGCGATCCGGAAACCCTGATTGCGGAAGCCATTACCATCCATCAGGAAGATGTGGCTATGTGTAAGGCCATGGGCCTTTACGGCGCTTCTGTGGTGCCTGATCACGCCCACATCCTTACCCACTGCAACGCCGGAGCCCTGGCCACCGGCGGCTACGGTACCGCTCTTGGAGTCATCCGGGCCGCCCACGAGCAGGGTAAAGTGGATATGGTTTACGCAGATGAGACCCGTCCCCTGCTCCAGGGCGCCCGGCTCACCGCCTACGAGCTGGTCACCGACCACATTCCCGCCACCCTCATTGCCGACAACATGGCTGCCAGCCTGATGGCCAAGGGCAAGATCGACATGGTGGTGGTGGGCTGCGACCGGATGGCGGCCAACGGAGACTTCGCCAACAAGATTGGCACCTACTCGGTGGCGGTGAACGCCCATCATCACGGGGTTCCCTTCTATGTGGCCCTCCCCTGCTCCACCATCGATCTGACGATCCCGGATGGCGACCGTATTCCCATCGAGGAGCGGGACAAGAACGAGGTGCGCACCCTGTACGGAGTCCAGACCGCGCCGGCCACGGTGGAGGTTTACAACCCCGCCTTTGACGTGACCCCACACAGCCTGGTCACCGGCATCATCACCGAGAAGGGCGTCATCTATCCGCCCTTCAAGGAGAATCTGCAGAAGCTGTTTGGATAACACAGATAGCATCAGGACCTTCCCCCCGGTGGGGGGAAGGTCTTTTTTTCGCCATTACGCCTCTTTGGTGATGGTCAGCAGGTACTCCACCAGCTCCTCCAGGGCCATGCCCCGGGAGGCCTTTACCAGAATGGTAGCGTGGGGGCGCACCACGCTGTCCAGTACCGGCTTGGCCTCTGCCTTGTCGGCGCAGTGCCAGCACACCGGCACACCTGCCGCCTTGGCGGCATCGTAAATATGCTTGGACAGCTCACCCACCGCCACAAGACAGTTGATGCCCGCCTTGGCCAGGTACTCGCCGATGCCGGCATGGAGGGCGGGAGCCAGGGGGCCCAACTCAAACATATCGCCCAGCACCGCAACCTTGTACTCTCCCTTGGCGTTGGAGAGCACCTCCACCGCCGCCCGCATGGACTGGGGATTGGCGTTGTAGGTGTCGTTGAGGATGGTGATATCATCCCCACGGGTGAGGATGTTCATCCGCATCTTGGTGGGGGCAAAGTGGAGCACTCCGTCGGCGATCTCCTGAGCGGTCAGGCCGAAGTGCTGGCCTACCGCCGCCGCCATCAGGGTAGGATAAATCATATGGTCACCCAGAGTAGGGATCTCCACCGGGAAATCACCGTCAGGCGTTTCCACCTTACAGCTGATCCGGCTCTTACCGTCGCTGGCCAGATCCACCGCCCGGTAGTCCAGCCCCTGGGCGGAGCCCACCCGGATAAAGGGGTGGTCCAGCTTGCCGGGCAGAGTGTTCAGCAGCGGGTCGTCGCCGTTGATGACGGCGGGCGCGCCCGGCTTGGCGTGGCGGAAGATCTCACTCTTGGCCTCCAGGATCTTCTCCCGGGAACCGAAATGCTCGATGTGGGAGTCGCCGATGTTGGTCATGAGGATCATGTCGGGCTCCACAATGGCGGAAAGATAGTCGATCTCCCCGGCGTGGTTCATACCCAGCTCCAGTACGGCGATCTGGTGCTCCGGCTTGAGACGCAGCAGAGTCATGGGGACTCCGATGTCGTTGTTCAGGTTACCCTCGGTTTTGAGGACGTTGTACTTCTCCCCCAGCACCGCTGCCACCATGTCCTTGGTGGTAGTCTTGCCCACCGAGCCTGTGATGGCTACCACGGGGATGGCGAATTTCTGCTTGTAATACTTGGCCAGATCCCGGAGGGCCCGGTGGGTGGACTTTACCTTAATATAGAACTTGCCGGGCAGGTAGCTGTCCCGCTCCCGCTGGGTGAAACACCCGGCGGCGCCCCCCTCCAGAGCGGCGTTGATGTAGGCATGACCGTCAAAACGCTCTCCCACCAGGGGAATGAACAGAGAACCGGGATGGATGGTACGGCTGTCGGTCTCCACCCGGCTCACCGCCCGGTTCAGATCTCCGAACTCACCCAGCAGGCTGCCGCCTACCGCTTCCATGATCTCTCGTATGGTCATCGGCTCCATGTTATTGTCTCCTTCAATCTCTCTCGTTCCGGATGCCGGTTTACCGACCCTGTTTTCTGGCCTCCAGGGAGGCCTCCACAATGCGCTGGCACAGGCTGTTGTAATCGATGCCCACCGCGGCGGCCTCCTGGGGCAGCAGGCTGGTGGGGGTCATGCCGGGCAGGGTGTTGATCTCCAGGAACCAGGGCTCACCGTCGCTGGTGACGATGAAGTCGGCCCGGGAATAGACAGACAGGCCCAGGGTCTCATACACCCGCAGGGCAGCAGCGCGGAGCTTCTCCTCCCACTCCGCCGGAATCTCCGAGGGGCACACCTCCAGCGCCGCGCCGGGCTGGTACTTGTTGGCGTAGTCGTAGAAGCCCTCCTTGGGGATGATCTCGATGGAGGGCAGGGCTTTGCCGTCCAGGATGCCCACCTGGATCTCACGGCCCTTCACATACTCTTCCAGCACGGTGCGGCCTCCCAGGGTCAGGCCGTCGGTGAGGGATTTGCGCAGCTCGTCGGCGGTATAGGCGATGGACACACCGATGGAGGACCCGCTGGCTACCGGCTTTACCACCAGAGGCAGCCGGGCGGTCTTGACCAGGCCCTCAATATCCTCCGCCTTGTACTCCACGGTCTTCCAGCCGGGGGTATTTACCACGTCAGCCACCATCCGCTTGGTCAGGTCCTTGTCCATGGCGATGGCGCTGGACAGGTAGCCCGCCCCGGTGTAGGGGATGCCCATCAGGTCAAAGGCAGCCTGGACCTTGCCATCCTCGCCGCAGGTACCGTGGAGGGCCAGGAACACCAGATCGGCCATCTGGCACAGCTCCAGCACACCGGGGCCAAACACGCTCTTGCTGTCGCCGGGACGGCTGGCCTTGATCTGCTCCAGGTCAGGGGCCTCCCGGCTGATCTTTTTAAAGGATTCGGGCACCGGCGCATCAAAGAAAGACTCGTCTGCACGGCCCTGCTCCAGGCCGAAAAACATATCGATGAGTCCCGCCCGATGGCCCAGAGCCCGCAGGGCCTCGGTCACCATGGTGCCGGTGGAAAGGGACACGTTCCGCTCCGGGGACAGCCCCCCGGCCAAAACTACGATCTTCATAATACACCTCAGTTGCCAGTTTGATACAATATGATACGCGCTAATGGTATATTATAGCACGCTTTACCTCTATACTCAACTACCTTTCGACTATCTGTGCATGAAATCTTTCTTTTTCCGGTGGTCACACCCTACCGCTTGACATTCCTCCGCCATTCTGCTACATTGAACCCAGAACTTCCTTTCATGGAGTGAAGCAACTATGCTGTATCGGTCCAATCCCACCTGAGGTGCATCCTAACATCCCGGCGCTGTGCTCCAGCGCCTCGTTTTGATGCAGAAATTCAGGAAGGATTGGATCTTTTTCATGAAGCGGAATTTAAGGTGTATGTACGCCATCGCCCTCTTGCAGGGCATGGTCTTTTATGGCCCTGTGGCCACCCTCTACCGGGAAGCGCAGGGCGTGTCCATCGCCCAGATCACCCTCATTGAGAGCCTCTCCCTGGCGCTGTGCATCCTGCTGGAGGTGCCCTGGGGGATCCTGGCCGACCGGCTGGGGTACAAACGCACCATGATCGGGTGCTGTTTTCTCTATTTCCTGTCCAAAATCGTATTCTGGCAGGCAGACGGCTTCGGCGGCTTCCTGCTGGAGCGGGTCATGCTCAGCGTGGTGGTAGCCGGGATGTCCGGGGTGGACACCAGCATTCTCTACCTCTCCAGAGGCGGGCAGGACAGCCAGCAGGTTTTTGGGTGGTACAACAGCCTCCAGACCGCCGGATTGCTCATCGCCGCCCTCACCTTCTCCCTGTTTGTCGGAGACAACTACGCCCTGGCGGGGGGCCTCACTGTCCTCAGCTATGGTGCCGCCGCCCTGTGCGCCCTGGGGCTCACCGAGGTGAAGGCACCCGCCCCCTTCTCTCCCCGGCTGACCCTGGACATCCTGCGCCAGACCCTGACCAATCGGCGGCTGCTCCTCTTCCTCCTGTCAGCGGCCCTCCTCTCCGAGGCCCACCAGACCATCACCACCTTTTTAAATCAGCTGCAATATGCCCGCGCCGGCCTGCCCGATTGGGCCATTGGTGCCCTCTATATCGCCGCCACAGTACTGGGCATGGCGGGAATCTGGTCCGCCCGACTCACCCGCCGGACAGGCACCGTGGGAACGGCGGTGCTGCTCTACGGCGGCGGGGTACTGGCCTGTATCGCCCTGGCTCTGACCGCTGCCCCTCTCCCCTCCATCTGTGCCATTCTCACTCTGCGGCTGTGCAATACCCTGTGCCAGCCCTTCCTGATGGAGCTACAAAACAAGCAGGTGACCACACCCCACCGGGCTACCGCCCTCAGTGTCCAGGCCATGATCATAGATGGGGTGGGAGTTGGTACCAACCTGGCTTTTGGCGCTCTGGCGGAAATCAATCTGGACTGGTCCTTCTGGCTGGGCGGCGGGATCTGCCTTGCCGGGTTACTTCTTTTTATGATATGGTATAAATTGCGTCCCCGTGCATAAAGGGAAACGGCCGCCGATGGCGGCCGTTTTTCTCATATTCCCCTTAAAACCAGCCAGTGTCCCGGCTGTCCAGCAGATCCAGGGCGGCGCACAGCAGCTGGGCCGCCTCTCCACGGGTCAGAGTTTCCGTGAGGCCGGCCTCCGCCGGCAGCACCCCGCAGGTGGACAGGTTGGCCGCCGACTGGGCCGCCCAGGCGGGAGCGTCGGCGGCAAAGGTCTGGGCGTCCACGTCGGTGACGGACAGCACCCGGTCCAGCAGCACCGCCGCCTCGGCGGTGGTGATGGAATCATCGGCCCGGAACACCACCCGGCCCTCATCATCGGTGGTGCCCTGGACCAGACCGCACTTCAGGGCGGAGGACACATAGGGCTTGGCCCAGGTGGGAATGCTTTCGTCGTCGGCAAAGCCGGTGCGGGACACCCCCTCCAGGGACTCCACCCCGGCAGCATTCATAGCCATGGCCACAAATTCGCTGCGGGTCACAGCGGCGTCAGGCTGGAAGAAGTATTCCCCTCCCATGCACTCGCCAACAAAGACCCCCTCCTCCGCCAGACGAATGGCCGCCTTATGGGCAGGGTGACCGCTGAGATCGGCGTAGGTCACCTTGGTGTCCGGCTTTTCGATCTTTACTTTGACTGTAGCCGGGTCGGAGGCGTTGCCCACTGTGTCCATGGCAATATAGGTGAAGGAATCCTTGCCAGTCTTATTCTCATAGGGGGTGTAGACGAACTGTCCATCCTCCCCGATGGTTACCGAACCCCGGGCGGGCTTCTTCACCAGCCGGTAGGTCAGCAGGTCGCCCTCCGGGTCCACGGCGGAAAAGCGGTCGGTGACCGCCACATTTTTATAGGTGGACAGTTCCAGATTCTCCGCCACCGGGGCGCCGTTGGCATCGGTCAGCAGATGGACCTCCACCCCAACCTCCTGTCCCGGCTCACCGTCGGCAAAGAGTGGCTGAAAGGTAAAGCTGGCCTCCAGAGCGGTGGGGGTAACAGAGGGGGTGAAGCGCAGGCCGTCCACGGCAGTCATGGCGATCACATCCCCCTCTCCCACCATCTGGCCGCCCACGGTGAGTATGCCTTCTTCGGGCAGCTGGGTGATCACGATGGCGTCCAGAGCGCCCTCCCCCTCCACCACAAAGTCTGAGGACTGGAAGGCGATGGTCTCGGCGGCCATACCGTTCTTCACCACGTCCAGCACCGTGGGGCTGGTCTCCTCCTGGTCCAGAAAGAGCGCCGAGGCAGGCAGGGCCGCGGTGAGCAGGGCGGCCGTCAGCGCTGCGGCAATCAGGATGCGGGTTTTCACTGATAGTACCTCCTTATCTGATGTAAGGTTAGTGTTTGCCGGTGTGGTGGAATTATACAAAATGTGGGCCGCCCTCTTGTGCGAAACCAGAATCTCCGGTACAATATTGAAAATAATTTGTCCCTGTGGAGGAATCTGCCCATGAACCGTGCTGTTGTGGAACAAATCGCTCAGGCAGGCGCCGGCAAGCTGGCTCTGGCCCGCAAGGCGCCTCTGCGCTATCTGACCCGGGCCGCCCTGGCCGGGGCCTTTATTTTTGTGGGGGCCCTGCTGTCCTGCCTGTGCTCCGCCTGGTTTTACAGCGGAGCCCTGCCTGTGGCCAAGCTGCTGGGCGCCGTCACCTTCTCGGCAGCCCTTACCCTGATCGTTCTGCTGGGCGGCGAGCTTTTTACCGGCTGCAACCTGGTGATGGGGATCTCCCTCTATGAAAATCAGGTCTCCCCCGCCGGGGCTCTGCGGGTCTGGATCATGTCTTATCTGGGCAACCTGGCAGGCATTCTGGTGCTCTGCCTGGTGCTGGTGGGCTCCGGGGCCAGCGCCGACCTGCTGGGGGCCTATCTGGCCGTCATCGTGCCCGGCAAACTGTCTCTGCCCTGGTATGTGCTGCTGCTCCGGGGCGTGCTGTGCAATTTCCTGGTGTGCATCGGGGTGTTCGCCGGCTTCCGCCTCCAGAGCGAGACGGGTAAGGCCCTGGTCATCGCCCTGGCCATCACCACCTTCGTCCTCACCGGTCTGGAACACTCCATCGCCAATATGGCTTACTTTGCCCTTTACGCTCTGTACACCCATACGGCAGACTGGGCCGCCATGGGCTGGAACCTGCTGTGGGTCACCATCGGCAACCTGCTGGGAGGCGCGGTGCTGCTGGGCTGGCCCCTGTGGTATGCCGCCGAAGAAAAAGAAAAATAAAGCGCGCTTTCCCCCTTGACAAACGGAGGAAAATCGTGTATCATCACCTCTGTTGTAAAGCTTTGAAACTTTACTTCCTTTACAGAACGACTTACTGAAGGAGGGTGTACCATGAAGAACCAGGCCTACCGCATGGCTCTGCTCTATGATTTTTATGGAGATATGCTCACCGACCGACAGAAGGAATTCTATGACCTCTACTACAATGAGGACCTCTCTCTGGCTGAGATCGCCGAGAACTACGGCATCACCCGCCAGGGCGTCCGGGACGTGATCGTCCGGGCCGAGGCCATCCTCACCGAGCTGGAGGACAAAACCGGCATCATCAAGCGCTTCCACAAGATGCAGCAGCAGTTCCTGGAGGTGGAAGAGGCGGTGAACGCCATCGCCCAGCGCAACGACCAGCGCTGGCAGGACGACGAGGTTGAGATCCAGTGCAACCGCATCCGCAGTGTTCTGGATCAGCTGAAACAGGAGTGACCCCATGGCATTTGAAGGACTGACCGAAAAGCTGTCCGCCGCCTTTAAGCGGCTGCGGGGCAAGGGCCGTCTCACTGAGGCCGACGTAAAGGAGGCCATGAAGGAGATCCGGATGGCCCTGCTGGAGGCCGACGTAAACTTCAAGGTGGTCAAGCAGTTTGTGGCCTCTGTCACCGAGCGGGCCGTGGGCTCCGACGTACTGGAGAGCCTCACCCCCGCCCAGATGATCGTCAAGATCGTCAACGAAGAGCTGACCAATCTGATGGGCGGCGAAAGCACCAAGCTGACCATCTCTCCCAAGCCCCCCACGGTTGTGATGCTGTGCGGCCTCAACGGCGCCGGCAAGACCACCAACGGCGCCAAGCTGGCGGGCTTTCTGAAAAAGCAGGGCAAGCGGCCCCTTCTGGTGGCCTGCGACACCTTCCGCCCCGCCGCCATCACTCAGCTGGAGGTTGTGGGCTCCCAGGTGGACGTGCCTGTGTTCCAGATGGGTCAGATCGACCCCATCGACATTGCCAAGGCGGGCATTGAGCACGCCAAGAAACACGGCAACGACATCGTATTCATCGACACCGCCGGCCGTCTCCACGTGGACGAGGAGCTGATGGAACAGCTCAAGGACATGAAGGCGGCCATTGACCCCACCGAGATCCTGCTCATTGTGGACGCCATGATCGGTCAGGACGCGGTCAACGCCGCCAAGGCCTTTGACGAGGCACTGGACATCACCGGCGTCATGCTCACCAAGCTGGACGGCGACGCCAGAGGCGGCGCAGCCCTCTCCATCAAAGCGGTCACCGGCAAGCCCATCAAGTTCGTGGGCCAAGGTGAGAAGCTGGACCAGGTGGACATCTTCTACCCCGACCGGATGGCCTCCCGTATCCTGGGCATGGGCGACGTGCTCTCCCTCATCGAGAAGGCCCAGCAAACCTTTGACGCCAAGAAGGCCGCCGAGTTGGAGCAGAAGCTGCGGAAAAACCGCTTCACCCTCTCGGACTTCTACGATCAGCTGGTGCAGATCAAGAGCATGGGCTCCCTGTCCGATATCGCCGGGATGCTCCCCGGCGTCAACGCCAAGGCTCTGGAAGGTGCTAACGTGGACGAGAAGTCCCTGGCCCGCACCGAAGCCATTATCCTGTCCATGACCCCTGCCGAGCGGGAGGACCCCTCCCTGCTGAACAACAGCCGGAAAAAGCGCATCGCCGCCGGCTCCGGTACCCAGGTGGTGGACATCAACCGTCTGCTCAAGCAGTTCGACATGATGCAGCAGATGAGCAAGCAGTTCTCCGGCAAGCAGATGAAGCGTCTTGGCAAGCTGGGGAAACTGGGTAAGCTGGGTAAAATGCCCGGTCTGCCCTTCTAAACGGTGGTAAACGCGCCACGTCGCGTTTCCATAGATATGCTTTACGATTACATGGAGGTGAAGATACAATGGTTAAGATCAGACTGCGTCGTATGGGCGCCAAGAAGGCTCCCTTCTACCGCATCGTGGTGGCTGACTCCCGCTATCCCCGTGACGGCCGTTTCATCGAGGAGATCGGCACTTACAATCCTCTGACCCAGCCCGCCGAGATCAAGGTGGACGCCGAGCGCGCCCAGGCTTGGATCAAGACCGGCGCTCAGCCCACTGAGACCGTGAAGGCTCTGCTGAAAAAAGCTGGCGCCATCTGATAGGAGGGCACAGCTGGCATGAAGGAACTGCTCACCTATATCGCCCGCAATCTGGTGGACCACCCCGACGCCGTGGAGGTCACCGAGCACGCAGGTGAGAGCGAGACCGTCCTGGAGCTTCGGGTGGCCCCCGAGGACATGGGCAAGGTGATTGGCCGTCAGGGCCGCATTGCCAAGGAGATCCGCACGCTGATGCGCTCCGTGGCCCAGCGCCAGGGCACCAAGGTTTCCGTCGATATCGTCGACTAACTCCGGGGGCCTCCCCCCGGATATGAAAAAGCCGACCGACCCTGTGGTCGGTCGGCTTTTTCATATCTTGCAGATTTTGTACGATTCGGGGTGATACCGATGAAAAATCAATTTTTAGAAGCAGGTCAGATCGTCAACACCCACGGCATTCAGGGTGAGGTCAAGATCGTCCCCTGGTGCGATTCTCCGGAATTTCTCTGCCAGTTTGACGTGTTGTATGTGGACGGCAAGCCGGTGAAGATCCGCTCCGCCCGCATCCACAAGGGCAATGTGCTGGCCTTTCTGGAGGGTGTCAATGACGTAAATGCCGCCATGTCCATGAAGGGCAAGACGGTGTTCATCGACCGCACCGGCGTGGAGCTGCCCGACGGCCGCCACTTTATCGCCGACCTGATGGGGCTGGATGTCATCGACGCCGCCACCGACGAGAAGATTGGCGTGGTGGCCGACGTGCTCACCCCCCCTGCCCACGAGGTCTATGTGGTCAAGGGCGAGCACGAGTATATGATCCCAGCCGTGGACGAGTTCCTGGCGGAGACCAACGTGGAGGGCGGCTACATCAAGGTCCGCCTCATTGAAGGGATGCGTACCGATGTATAGCATTGATATCATGACCCTCTTCGATCTGACTGTGGGCGACATGATGAATGAGTCCATCCTGGGCCGGGCCCAGGAGCGGGACATCATCCGCATTGAAGCCCACCAGATCCGGGATTACACCCTCAACAAGCAGAAGCAGGTGGACGACTACCCCTACGGCGGCGGCCGGGGGGCGGTGATGCAGGCCGATCCCCTCTACCAGTGCTGGAAACACATTGTGGATACCTACGGCCCGGGCCATACCATCTATATGTCCCCCGCCGGCAAGACTTTTACCGAATCCGACGCCCGCCGCCTCCGAGATGACTACGACCACCTGATCCTGGTATGCGGCCACTACGAGGGCATCGACCAGCGCTTCATTGAGGAGTGCGTGGACGAGGAGATCTCCATCGGGGACTTCGTGCTCACCGGCGGCGAGCTGGCCGCCATGGTGGTGGCCGACGCGGTGGCCCGGCTGGTGCCCGGCGTGCTGGCCGATCCTGAGTGCTTTGAAAATGAGAGCCACTGGAACGGGATGCTGGAATATCCCCAGTACTCCCGGCCCGAGGAATGGCACGGTCGAAAGGTCCCCCCTATCCTCCGCTCCGGCGACCACAAGAAAATCGCCCAGTGGCGGCGGAAGCAATCCATCCTCTGCACCCGACAGCGGCGGCCCGACCTGTACGAGAAGCTGGACCTGTCCTCCAAGGAGGACCAGAAGCTGCTGCGTGAGCTGGAGGAAGAAGAAACACAATCTTAATTGAGACTGGAGGAGTCAAATATGAGTCATTGGGTCAATCAGTCCGTGTTCTACCACATCTACCCCCTTGGTTTCTGCGGTGCGCCGGAGTACAACCCCGGCGGCGCCCCGGTGCCCCGGCTGGACAAGCTGAAGGACTGGATCCCCCACCTGAAGGAACTGGGTGTCAATGCCCTCTACCTGGGTCCGGTGTTCCAGTCGGTGAAGCACGGCTACGACACCACCGACTACTTCCAGATCGACTGCCGCCTGGGAGACAACGACTCCTTCGCCGCTCTGTGCGGCCAGCTTCACGAGAGCGGCATCCGTGTGGTGCTGGACGGCGTGTTCAATCATGTGGGCCGGGGCTTCTGGGCCTTCCGGGATGTGCAGGAGCACGGCCAGGCCTCTCCCTACTGCGGCTGGTTCCATGACCTGAACTTCGGCGGCCCCTCCCCCATGGGCGACCCCTTCTGGTACACCGCCTGGCAGGGCCACTATGAGCTGGTAAAACTCAATCTCCGCAACCCCGACGTGGTGCGCCACCTGCTGGACGCGGTTGGGATGTTGATGGACAAATTCCACATTGACGGTCTGCGGCTGGACGCCGCCGACTGCGTGGACTTTGACTTCTTCCGCACCCTCAAAGGCTTTGTCAAGGGCAAGGACCCGGATTTCTGGCTCATGGGCGAGATCATCCACGGGGACTACGCCCGGTGGGCCAACCCGGAGATGCTGGACAGCGTCACCAACTACGAGTGCTGGAAGGGCCTGTGGTCCTCCCACAACGACAAGAACTACTTTGAAATCGCCCACTCTCTCCATCGTCAGTGCGGCCCCGGCGGCATCTACCGCAACATTACCCTGTACAACTTCGCCGACAACCACGACGTGGACCGGCTGGCCTCCAAGCTGAAGGACCCGGCCCACATCAACAACCTGTACACCCTGCTGTACACCATGCCCGGCGTACCTTCCCTCTACTACGGCAGTGAGTGGGCCATCAAGGGGGAGCGCACCAAGCATTCCGATGCCCCCCTGCGCCCCTGCCTGGACCTGAAGGAGATGATGGCCCTGGACCAGAGTCTGTGCGCCCACCTGGCTAAGCTGGCCGCCATCCGGGCCGCTTTCCCCGCCCTTCAGGAGGGTCAGTACGAAAATGTGGTCATCAAGAACCAGCAGCTGGTGTTCCGCCGGGCTACCGACAGCCAGCGTGTCTATGTGGTCCTCAACCTGGAACCCCAGGAGGTCCATGTAGAGTTCCCCCACCAGGAGCCGGTGCTCCAGGATGTGCTCAATGAAAACCAGGTCTTCAACAACGACGGCGGACGCACCTGGCTGCCCGTGCCCCCCTGCGGAGCCCGTATTCTGGTAGGCGCCCCCGACCGCTTTACCTGGTAAATCTGCCCCATCCTTTTGCCCGTTCCAGAATATTCACACTTTCTCCCTTTACTTTTCCCGCTGATGGTGATACAATAGCGGCAATGGCAAATATCATTTTGATAATTATATTCGAGGGTTTTTGTTATGAGTTTTAAGATCATTGTTGATAGCTGCTGCGACCTTACCCCTGCTGAGCTGCGGGAGGACTGTTTTATCAAGGTCCCCCTCACCATCCGCGTGGGGGATGAGACCGTTGTGGATGACGAATCCTTCGATCAGAAAGCCCTGCTGCAAATGATGCGAGATTGTCCCACTGCTCCCCAGTCCGCCTGCCCCTCCCCTATTCAGTATATGGACGCCTTTGACTGCGGGGCTGACGACATCTATGTAGTCACCCTGTCCGCCCTGCTGTCCGGCTCCCACAATGCTGCGGCTCAGGCCCGCAATCTGTGGCTGGAGGATCACCCTGGGACCAATATTCACATCTTCAACTCCTGCTCTGCCTCTGCCGGTGAGGTACTGGTGGCCTTGAAGCTCCAGGAGCTGGCTGAGGCCGGACTGGATTTTACCACCGTGGTGAGCAAGGCCTCCCAGTATATCGAGGAGATGAATACCCTCTTCGTACTGGAGACTCTGGACAATCTGCGGAAAAACGGGCGACTCACCCGCACCCAGGCTCTGGTGACCAGCACCCTGCACATCAAGCTGCTGATGGGCTCCACCCCCCAGGGTGAGATCTGTAAAAAAGGTCAGGCTCTGTCTATTAAGCAGGCCCTGAGCAAAATGGCAGCCATGATGGCGGCCGACCCCAATCACGCCGGCCGACGACTGTGCATTGTCCACTGCAACTGCCTGGACCGGGCCTTCCATCTAAAAGAACTGGTGCAGAAGCAGTGCAAATTCTCTGAGATCCTCATCAGCGAGACCGGCGGCATCTCCACGGTGTACGCCAACGACGGCGGTGTAATTGCCGCCTACTAAGCCAACGTACCGCAAACCGCCTGGGCACATAGCCCGGGCGGTTGCTTTTTATGGTCGGATATGCTAATATGATCCAAATCTGTTTGGGAGGCATTATTATGAACTACACCATTCGTCCCACGGAACCCCGGGACGCCGCTGGCACCGCGGCCCTGCGCCGGATGCCCGGGGTCTTGGAAACTACTCTGGGACTTTCCTCCTACCGCACCGCGGACAGCGATGCTTTCTTAGCGAACCTGGGCCCCAACGACCACCATTTCGTGGCGGTACTGGACGACGGCACAGTCATCGGTGTAGCCTGTCTGCAAGTCTTTGGCAATCCCCGGATGCGCCATACTGGCAGTGTGGCCCTGATGGTCCATGCCGACTACCAGAACATGGGGGTCGGTTCTGCCCTTTTAAAGACACTGCTGGATCTGGCGGATAACTGGCTCATGCTGGTCCGTGTTGAGCTCACTGTATTTGCCGATAATGAGCGGGCCATCCACCTGTATGAGAAGCTGGGCTTTGAGAAGGAAGGGCTCAAGCGCATGACCACCGTGCGGAACGGCAAATATGCCGACGAATACATGATGGCCCGACTGCGCCCCTGACCTGCCAATACTCCTCCCCCACAGGATGAACCGATGCCCTCATCGGCCTGTTATCTAAGTAAAAAAACGCAGCCCGGAAGAAAATCTTCCGGGCTGCATTTCCTTTTACCGATCAATAGTTGACGGCGCGGATCTCGAAGTAGGCCTGAGGATGCGCGCACACGGGGCACACCTGAGGGGCCACCCCACCCGGCTCAAGCCGGGCGGGGACCCCATTGATTATAAAAAGCCCGGGTGGAGTGAATCCACCCGGGCTCAAGGTTTTTACGCTGTAAAAACGCTTGTACGGCGCTAGCGCCGCCCTATCTCCGATGGGGCCCCCAAAGAGCCCCCCTACGGAGTCACATCAATAGTTGACAGCGCGGATCTCGAAGTAGGCCTGGGGATGGGCGCACACAGGGCACACCTGGGGGGCCTCTTTGCCGAAGTGGATGTGGCCGCAGTTACGGCACTTCCACATATACTCGTCGCCCCGCTTGAACACAACGCCCTCTTCCAGGTTCTTCAGGAGGGTCAGGTAGCGCTCCTCGTGCTCCTTCTCGATCTTCAGGACGCCCTCGAACAGGAAGGCCAGCTTCTCAAAGCCCTCCTCGCGAGCGGTCTCGGCCATCTCCTTATACATCTCAGTCCACTCTTCATGCTCACCAGCAGCGGCGGACTTCAGGTTGGCCATGGTGTCGCCGATGCCGCCCAGCTCCTTGAACCACAGCTTGGCGTGCTCCTTCTCATTGCCGGCGGTCTCCTCAAAGATGGCCGCGATCTGCTCGTAGCCCTCCTTCTTGGCCTTGCTGGCAAAATAGGTATACTTATTGCGGGCCATGCTCTCTCCCGCAAATGCCTTCCACAGATTGGCTTCGGTCTTGCTACCCTTCAGTTCCATATAATCATACCTTCCTTTCTAAAATCAGGTTGTCTCTTATAAAGCGAATATGTTAGCCTTCGCCCTTCCAGAAGCCGTGGAGATTGCAGATCTCGTAGGCCTCCACCTTATCGCTCCGGCAGAAGGTCTTCAGCTCGGGCGCGTCGCCGGGCTTGGGGAACTTCATGGTAACGGTGTCGCCGTCCACCACAGCAATCAGGGAGATATAGTGCTCCGGCAGCATGGGATGCTCCACACCGCCCACCTTGACGGTCACGGAGTTCCCGCTGCCATGAGCGGTCTTCTCCACCACAGGGACGTGCTTCTCCTGAGCCGCGTCGGTGGTATTGGGGGTGATCTCTTCCATCTTCTGGCCACAGCACATGACGGGCACACCCTTATCCACAACCTTAAAAATCACATTGCCGCAGTGCGCGCAGCGATACAGCTTGAACTCCATGTTACTACATCCTTTCTAATCACAGTATTGGCACTTTGGTGCAAAATAAACTTACCATATTATCTGAAAAAACTCAATGTTTTGGTTTGCAGTTAACGCAGACCCCATGAAAAATCAGCTCATGGGACCGAATATCATGGCCGCTGGCCAGCAAGGCCTTCTCGTCCAACCCTTTATCATAGGGCAGATCCAGATCAAAGACCCCGCCGCACACTTCACAGCGGAAATGAGGATGGGGCTCTACGTTGGCATCGTACCGCTCCACCGGGAAAGCCATCCGCACAGCAGCACCTTCGTCCACCAGCAGATTCAGATTCCGGTATACCGTCCCCAAACTCAGGTTGGGATTGGTGGGCTTGAGCCATTGATACACCATTTCAGCGGTGGGATGCTGGTCCGTGTGCATCAGGGCCTCATAGATCAGCTCTCGCTGACGTGAGTATCGCTTTCCGTTCATTAGTCACCACTCTTTCTAATATAAACAGTAACTATTACTGTTATTGATATAATAGCAGACTTCCCCAATTCTTGCAAGTCCTTTTTTTCATTTTCTCAAATTTTTTTCGTCTCCCCTTCCCTATAAAGAAAACGAGCTTGCCGCAGAGGCGGCAAGCTCGTTCTTTCCGGCGATTTATTCGGACACAAAGACCTGAAGCGTAGAAGTCAGGTTACGTCCGGGGGTGGCCAGGGTCTGCCCCTTATAATACATAGCGGTGGAACCGCCGCCGTCCAGGTTAATGGCATCCACACAGCCCAGAGCCAGCATCAGATCCCGCATCTGCTCAATGGAGGCAGCCTTTACATTGATCAGCAGCAGCTTGCCGTCCTTGGTGGTACCTACAGCGGTACGGGGCGTGACGGCGGTGGTAAAGCGGGCCTCCTTAAAGCCGTTGTCCAGACCGGTGAACTTTACGCCGTCCTTCACCAACCGGGGGGAACCAGACACCATGGTCTGCACACCGGTCAGATCGAAGCCCTCTTCATCATCCCGCTGGAGGTAGGGCCGCAGAGCCACAGTGCGGCCTGCCTCAAACTGATTGAAGAAGTCGTAGTTGGTGACGGTGTCGCTGGAGTAGAGCACATAGCCGTTAGCGGGGATGGCTACCGTCTGACCGGCGGATACCATCTGGAAGCTGGTGGTCACATTGTTGACCACGGTCAGGGCGGAACCAGGATAGGTGACCTGGAAAGAGGTACCCCGGGCGGGGGTGTAGAGCACCGCCTGGCCGCTGAACTGCTTGAGCATATTGACCTCGTAGGCATCCCACCAGCGGTAGGCGCCGCCGTCTACCGTCTCAATGCGGACAAAGACGGGAGGCCGGCCGTAGCGCATCTCGTTGGTATCGGTGATGCCCAGAGAGGACAGGCCGGAGCTGGCATACATAAACTGGCCGTTCACCATCAGGTGGCCGATGGGGTCCTTGATGGTCTTTTCGCTCTCAAAGAAGTTGGCGTTGATCACCGCTACTGCCCCGGAACTGGCGGCAATGGACTGGAAGCTCTGAGGCGAATTGAGCTTGCCGCCGGCGAGTACCGACTTGACGCTCACCCGGAGGTCCTTCATATTGACGGTGATCACGTTGGCATTGACGGTGCCGGAGGCCAGCGTATAGCTCTTGGAGGTAAGGGTCACCGGGTCCTCCTTGGGGGTGGTCTTTTCCACCAGCTTCTGGACCTGGGGCAGGCTGGTGAGATTGTTCTTATCCACCTCGCCGTTGGCTACCACCACAATCTGGTTCTTGCCCTCCCATTCCACGGTCAGGCCCAGATTCTCGCTGACAAAGCGCACCGGTACGAAGGTGCGGTTGTTCTTGGCCCGCATAGGCACATCCATGGTCACCTCTTCCCCATTGACCAGGGCGGTGGTGGAGTCCAGCTCCAGCTCCACCGAGGTGCCGTTCAGGGAGCAGCGCACACCGTTGGTCTCCTGCACCCACTCCACGGTGCCGCCGAAGGCCTCAATCATCCGACGGATGGGCAGCATGGTACGGCCATTCTCGGCCATCAGCACCACGGCACTGCTGGTCTCGTCGATTTGAGTCACAGTATCACCAATCACGCACCAGGGGCTATTGTACCGCATGGTGATGACCAGATCAGGCTGTGCGGCGGAGGCGGCGGGGATCAGGCCCAGCATCAGCACCAGCGCAGCCAGCAGGGACAATACGCGTCTTTTCACAGGCATACATCCTCTCTTCTCTCCCCAGAGGGAGTATTTAAGTTTAGTATACCAATTCTGAAAGGAAGCTTCAATGCTCTTGCCGCATAGTATTTCAGGCAAAAGGAAACCGGCAGAGCGCGCTCTGCCGGTTGTCTGTTATCCCTTTCCCTTGCGGGGACGGGCATTCTTTTTTGGCTTGGCCACCGCCCATCCGGCTTTGCGGGTGGGTTTGGCCTGGGGTTTGTCGCCCTTCTGGGCCGCCGTTTTACTTCCCTTGCCGGTTCTGCCCCGGTTGGAGGTCTGTTTGCTCTCCTGAGGCTTGCCATATTTCTCCGGCCGCAGCAGACAGTCTTTGCCGAAACCGATCAGGTCCTCCCGGTGGGCCCGGTGGAGGGCCTCCCGTACCAGGGCCCGTTTCTCCGGCCGCTTCCACTGCATCAAAGCCCGCTGCATGGCCTTTTCGTGGGGGTCCTTAGGCACATAAACCGGCTTCATGGTCCGGGGATCAATGCCGGTATAGTACATACAGGTGGACAGAGTGCCCGGTGTGGGATAGAAGTCCTGGACCTGCTCAGGCTGACGGCCGGTGCGGTTAAGCCATTGGGCCAGCTCCACCGCGTCGTTCAGCGTACAGCCGGGGTGGGAGGACATGAGGTAGGGCACCAGATACTGCTCCTTGCCGTACTTCTGGTTCAGGGACTCGTACTTCCGCTTGAATCTCTCGTATACCTCGATATGGGGCTTGCCCATGTAGTCCAGCACCGAGTTGACACAGTGCTCCGGGGCCACCTTCAGCTGGCCCGACACATGGTACTTCACCAGTTCGGCGAAGAATTCCCCGCTCTTATCCTTCTGCATAAAGTCGAAGCGGATGCCCGAGCGGATGAACACCTTTTTCACTCCCGGCACCGCCCGGATCTTCCGCAGCAGCATCAGGTAGTCGGTGTGGTCGGCGTCCAGGTTGGGACAGGCCTCTGGGGCCAGACAGGCCTTACCTCGGCACAGTCCGGCCTTCATCTGCTTCTTACAGGCAGGCCGCCGGAAGTTGGCGGTTGGGCCGCCCACGTCGTGGATATAGCCCTTGAAGCCGGGGTGATGAGTCAGCCCCTCCACCTCTCTCAGCACACTCTCGTGGCTGCGGGAGGTGATGATCCGCCCCTGATGGAAGGCCAGGGAGCAGAAATTACAGGCACCGAAGCACCCTCGGTTGTGGGCCACCGAGAAGCGCACCTCCTCAATGGCGGGCACCCCTCCCATGTTGTCGTACATGGGGTGGGGCTCCCGAACATAGGGCAACTCGGCCACAAAGTCCAGCTCCGCCGTAGTAAGAGGCATGGCGGGGGGATTGACGATGAGCAGCCGGTCTCCATGGCGCTGGAGGATGGCCTTCCCCCGCACCGGATCGTGCTCCTCATACTGGATCATATTGGCCACGGCATACTGCCGTTTATCGGTAGAAACCTGCTCATAGGAGGGGCACTCCACCTTGGGATAGGCGCAGGCGGAGGGATCTTTTGCAATAAAGGCAGTTCCCTTTACATCAGTGATCTCCCCCACCGGGGTACCGGAGGCCAAACGGGCAGCAATCTCCCGGGTGGCGGTCTCACCCATGCCGTACACCAGCAGGTCAGCCTGGCTGTCAAAGAGCACCGAGCGGCGCACCTTGTCCTCCCAGTAGTCATAGTGGGCAAAGCGGCGAAGGGATGCTTCCAAGCCGCCAATGATCAGGGGAATGTTTCCAAAAGCCTCCCGCACCTTGTTGGCATACACGATGGAGGCCCGGTCGGGACGCAGTCCCGCCTGATTGCCTGGGGAATAGGCGTCGTCGTGCCGGCGCTTCCGGGCAGCGGTATAGTGGGCCACCATGGAGTCCAGATTGCCGGCAGACAGCATCACCCCCAGCCGGGGCCGCCCCAGTGCTGTAAAGGCTTCTGCCTTGCGCCAGTCCGGCTGGGCCAGGATGGCCACACGGTAGCCCTCGGCCTCCAGCACACGGGAGATGATGGCGCAGCCAAAGGAGGGATGGTCCACATAGGCATCGCCGGTGATGATGAGAAAGTCGTACCCGTCCCAACCACGCTCTTCCATATCCGCCTTAGAGACGGGCAAAAATCCATTCATATCGTTCCTCAGTCAGTCCTTGGTCTCATAGCCAATGTATTTTTCCAGAATATCCAGGGTCACGCTGCCGTGCTCCTCCCCTACCTTTTCAAAGCCGTACTTCTTATAGAAGCGCTGAGCCACCGCGTTCTCCGGAGCGCAGCGCAGCCGCAGGCGGGTACGGCCCAGGGGGCGGAATACCGACACCGCCTGGCCGATCAGCTGAACGCCCAGCCCCCGCTTCCGGTGCTGGGGATTCATGTACACAAAGGGGATATAGCCGATGCCCTCATCGGCAAAGCGGGCCAGATCCAGCTGGAGCACGCCCGCCACCTCATCCCGCTGCATGGCAACTGTCAAGGCTTTTTCCTTGTCCTGTTCCCAGCAGTGACGGGCATCCTTGCAGAAGCTCGCCCCGTCAAAGGGAACCTCGCTGCCGTGGATATCGATCCAGGCGTCGTGCCGGGCCGCCAGATAGAGTTCCTCTTCCCGCTCCAGGTTCAGAGGACGGAACCACATATTGGCGTCCGCAATGCTCCCCTCCCGGGACTTCCACCACTTCTGTCTGGCCAGGGTAGAGATCTCCTCCGGCAGGTGGGAGTTGTCGTTCTCATAGACGATGGAGATCCGGTCTCCCTCCACCTCCAGACAGGTGACACCGGTGTTGTCACTGTGACCCAGGCTGTCCATCTCACCGGGACCCAGGCCCCGGATGGCACCCTGGAGACAGCGGATGGCGGAGCCGTGGGAGAACAAAGCCACCGTCTGGCCGGGATGCCTGGCGGCGATATCCAGCACCGCGCCCTTCATCCGGGCCTGGACCTGGGCGAAGGTCTCGCCCCCTTCCACCTGGAACTCGGGGGAAGCATGGTTGAAGCGGATGAGCCGCATGGCATCGTGCCGCTCCAGGTCACCCCAAGGCTTGTCCTCCCACACTCCTACGCCGATCTCCCGCAGGGCCGGGGTGGTGTTCAGTTCCAGGCCGTGGCCGGGATAGATGGCCGTGGCGGTGGTCATGGTACGAAACAGATCGCTGGAGTACACCGCGTCGATATGTACGCCGGCAAACCGGCCGCGGAGGGCGGCAATCTGCCGGTATCCGTTGTCAGTAATGAGGCTGTTGTACCAGCCGTGGACCCGGCGGTACAGGTTGCCCTCCGCCTCCGCGTGGCGGATCATGTAAACCTTAGTCACAGTAGGCACCCTCTTCGGATCAGGATATAGCAAGCATTACCAGGGACGCACGCCGCCTGTCAGGTCAGAAACCTTATCAAGGCCCTGGGCAGAGGCGATTGCCTCCAGGCCGTCCCGCACCTTGATAGGGGCGTAGGGATCGGCAAAGCAGGCGGTGCCTACCGCCACGGCGGAGGCGCCCGCCAGCATCAGCTGGGCCGCGTCCTCTCCCTTGGCCACGCCGCCCATGCCCAGGATGGGCAGATCCACGGCGCAGGCCACCTCCCACACCATCCGCACCGCCACAGGCAGCACGGCAGGGCCGGACAGGCCGCCGGTGTTCATCTTCAGGATGGGACGGCGGGTGTTCAGGTCGATGCGCATACCCCGCAGGGTGTTGATGAGGGACAGAGCGTCAGCGCCGGCATCAGCCACCGCACGGGCGATTTCGGTGATGTCGGTGACGTTGGGAGACAGCTTCACCATCACAGGAATGGTGGAATGGCTCTTGGCCATCTTGGTGACCTCGGCAGCCAGTTCCGGCTTGGTGCCGTAGGCCAGACCGCCCGCCTTCACGTTGGGGCAGGAGATGTTGACCTCGATCATATCCACACCCGCTGCCGACAGCTTCTCGCACATGATACCGTACTCCTCGGGGGTGTTGCCCGAGATGTTGGCGATGATGGCCAGATCGTGCTTCTTCAGCTCGGGCAGCTCGTGCTCGATAAAGGCGTCCACACCGGGGTTCTGCAGGCCCACGGAGTTGAGGATACCCATGGGGGTCTCGGCGATCCGGGGGGGCGGATTGCCCTCTCTTCTGTGAAGGGTAAGGCCCTTACAGCAGATGCCGCCCAGTTCATTCAGGTTATAGAACTGGCCGTACTCCCGACCGAAGCCAAAGGTACCGGAGGCCACCACCACCGGATTTTTCATCTTGACGCCCGCCAGATCGACGGACAGATCCACCTTAGACATTCCAGTCCACCTCCTTGGCGTCGAATACCGGGCCGTCCTTGCAGACGTGCTTCATGGTGCCGTCGGCCATCTGGACGGCGCAGCCCAGGCAGGCACCCACGCCGCAGGCCATCCGCTCCTCCAGGGAGACCTGGCAGGGCACGCCGTACTCGGCCGCTACCTTGGCCACATTCTTCAGCATGGGCTTGGGGCCGCAGGCCAGAACAGCTGTAAAGTTTTTATCCTTTTCAAGGATATCCTTCAGCTGGGCGTCCACAAAGCCGTGGCGGCCCAGGGAACCGTCGTCACTGCAGAGGTAAACCGCCTCGCAGTAGTCCCGGTAATCCTCCACCAGCATGGCCCGGTCGGCAGACCGGAAGCCCAGTACAGCGGTGGAGTTCTTGGCGGTAAAGGCGGCCTGACCCAGCAGCGGGGGCACGCCGATGCCGCCGCCCACCAGCAGCAGCCGGTCATTGGGGGTAACGGTAAAGCCGTTGCCCAGAGGGCCCAGCACATTCACCTTGTCCCCCACCTGGCGCTGCGCCAGACACTTGGTACCCTCACCCCGCACCTCAAAGACCACGCGGGCGGTATCTTGGGGCTCGTCCTCCTGGACCATGCAAACCGAGATGGGCCTGCGGAGAAGCAAACCCTCCCCGCAGGCGATATGGAGGAACTGACCGGCCATCAGGCCCTCCTTTTTCACCATATCCCCCACCTCCAGGGTGAAGGAATAGGCATACTCGTTCAGCTTGGCCGCCTCAACGATGGTACAGATCTGTTCAATGGGCATACTATCCCTCATTTCCACTTATTTGGCAGACTCGTCCCCGTGGACGGTCTCAGTCATGGTCTTCAGATCCATGATGCTGCCGCACACCGGGCAGATCCGGTTGCGGCGCATGGTGCCGCAGGTGGGGCAGCGGAAGGGCTCCGCTGCCACCAGTCCCGCCGCAATCTGCTGCTGAAGGATCTCCTGCCAGTTCCATTCCCGGTGCTGGCCGATCTTCCATTTGCTGACCTCGTCCTCACGGACACCTTGTTTCTCTCTCTCTTGCTCTGACATAGGCCGCTCCGATTATGCGATGGTAGTAAAGCGGGCGATGTCGTCCCGCATGGCGATCGCGGCGTTGCGGGCAGCCTCCTGATAGTCCATGCCGTCCTTGCCGGTCTTCTGCCAGGCGCAGATGATGCCGCGGGAGGAGTTGACGATAGCGCCATGACCGTCCTTCTGGAAGGCATACTGCACATCCTCGGCAGTGCCGCCCTGGGCGCCGTAGCCGGGCACCAGCAGGAAGGTGTGGGGCATCCGGGCCCGCAGCTTCTGCAGCTCTTCCGGATAGGTGGCGCCTGCCACAGCGCCGGCCATGGTATAGCCATACTTGCCCTCGGTGCCCGCGCCCCACTTCTCAATGAGGTCGGCCATCAGGCCGTACACAGTGTCGCCCTCACCGGCGGACACGTTCTGCAGCTCGCCGGAGCCGGGATTGGAGGTCTTGGCCAGGATGAAGGCGCACTTGTCCATCTCCTTGCAGGTCTTGAGGAAGGGATTGACGCTGTCGGCGCCCATGTAGCCGTTGAGGGTGACGCAGTCGGCATCAAAGACGCTGAGCATCTGCTCCCCTACCTTGGTCTTGCCCAGCCAGCCGTCGGAATAGGCCTCGGCGGTAGAGCCGATGTCGCCGCGCTTGATGTCGGCGATGACATACAGACCCTGCTCCTTGGCGTAGCGGATGGTGCGCTCCAGCACCTCCATACCCCGCCAGCCCAGGCGCTCATAATAGGCGGACTGGGGCTTGACGGCGGGCACGATGTCCTTCAGTGCGTCCATCAGACCGCAGTTGAAGCGGTAAATGGCCTCGGCGGCACCCTCCAGGGTCTCGCCGTACTTGTCATAGCACTCCTTGCGGATGTGGGCGGGCACATACTCCGGCTTGGGGTCCAGACCCGCCACGGTGGGGTTTTTCTTGGCAATGATGGCTTCCTGCAGACGATCGAAGGACATGGTTCATTCTCCTTTATCTCTTAAAATCTCTTATTTCTCATCCTGATAAATGATCTTTCCGCCCACGATGGTGTACTTGATCTTTCCCTTCAGTTCCTTGCCGGCGAAGGGGGTGTTGCGGCCCTTGGAGGCAAACTGCTCCGGGTCCACCGTCCACACCTCATCCGGGTCAAAGATAACCACGTCGGCGTCAGCGCCGATGGCCAGCCGGCCCTTGGTGGGCAGGCGGAGGATGCAGGCGGGATTGATGGTCATTTTCCGCAGAATATCGGACAGGGGCAGCTCCCCGGTGTGGTACAGATAGGTCAGGGTGACGCCCAGGGCAGTCTCCAGCCCCACCATGCCGCTGGGGGCCTCGGTGAGGGGCCGGGCCTTCTCCTCGGCGGAGTGGGGGGCGTGGTCGGTAGCGATGGCGTCGATGGTACCGTCCTTCAGGCCCTCGATGATGGCCTCCACGTCGGACCAGGTCCGCAGGGGCGGGTTGACCCGGGCCATGGTGCCCTGGGCCAAAATTTCATCCTCGGTGAGGGAGAAATACTGGGGGCAGGTCTCGCAGGTGATCTGCACGCCCTTGCGCTTGTACCGCCGGACAATAGCCACCGATTTTGCGGTGGAGATGTGGCAGATGTGGACCGCGGCACCGGTTTCCTCGGCCAACATGGCGTCCCGGGCTACCATCAGCTCCTCGGCGATGGCAGGCCGCCCGTCCAGACGGAGCTGGCGGGATACCCGTCCCTCGTTGACGGCGTAGTTTTTCACCATATCCGCATCCTCACAGTGGGACAGGATGGTGAGATCCTGCCGGTGGGCCATGATGAGGCCATCCCGCATCAGATTGGCGTTCTGGATGGGCACACCGTCGTCGGACAGGGCCACTACTCCCGCACCTTTCAGAGCCTCAAAATCGGTTAGTTCCTGGCCTCGCTGTCCCTTGGACACCGAGCCGATGGGCCAGACATGGACCCCGCAGGCCTCCGCCGCCTTTCTGCGGACAAAGTCCACCTGCTCGGGGCAGTCCACCGTGGGCCTGGTGTTGGGCATACAGGCGATGGAGGTAAAGCCGCCCCGGGCGGCGGCTGCCGCGCCGGTCTCGATGGTCTCCTTGTACTCAAATCCGGGCTCCCGCAGGTGGACGTGCATATCCACCAGTCCGGCGCACACGGTCAGTCCTGCCGCATCGATGATCTGAGCGCCCGGCTCATTGATGTTGCTGCCGATGACAGTCACCTTTCCGTCTTCCATCAGGATATCCATGACACCGCCGATGCCCCCCACAGGGTCCACCAGGCGTCCCTGACGAATCAACAGTTTCACTGGATCACTCCTTTCCGTTCCGCGGGCCGGCTCTGTGGCCGAAACCCACATTTGCACAGCAAAAAAGGGTACAGGTCCTTCCCCCGTCCCCTCCTGCAAGCCACTCTGTTCTTCGCCCTTCATTATAACTTGAATCGCATATTTTAGCAATGGATTTTTCAGCATTCCGGGCAATAATAAATACGGACATCCAAGGAAGGGAGCTGAGCAAATGACTAATCACACCTTTTTAGGCGGCATGGGCCTTGGCATTCTGGCCGGGGCCGCTATGGGCATGGCGGTAGCCGCCAAGGGGATGCAGAATCCCAAAATGCGCCGCATGGCCAAAAAGGCCACCCGGAAGATGGACCAGATGAAGGATGATCTGGCCGACACCATGGGCTTTTAAGCCAAAAACAGCAAAAAAGACCGCCGTTGGCGGTCTTTTTTGCTGCAATTACTCAGTAGAGCTGCCGGATCAGCTCCGCACAGCGGTCGATGCCCAGGGTTCCGCTGTTGAGGGTAAGGTCATAGTTCTGGGCGTGGCCCCACTTCATATCGGTATAGAACCGGTGGTAGGCCGCCCGGCGCTTATCCTTCTCTTTCAGCCGCTGCTCCGGAGAGGCCTCCCGCTCCCCGTACACCTCCACGATCCGTTTGGCCCGGAAGGCCATATCCGCGTGGATAAATACCCGCAGACAATCAGCCTTATCCCGAAGGATATAGTCGGCGCACCGGCCCACAATGACGCAGGATTCCTTCTCCGCCAGTTCGGTGATGATCCTGCACTGGATCTTCCAGATATAGTCCTCGTTGGTGGGGCCCGCGGTACCGTGGGCAAAGGCGGAGGCCAGTATCCCGCCGGGGGCATACTCCCCCGCCTCCTTGATATAATTTTTGTGAAAACCGCTCTCCGCCGCAATCTTCTCAATCAGCTCACTGTCATAGCAGGCAATGCCCAGAGCTTCGGCCACCTTTTTGCCAATGGTACGGCCGCCGCTGCCAAATTCACGGCTGATGGTGATGATCCGGTTTTTCATGATTGATCCACTCCTTTTATGCGATCTCAGGCGCTTCAGATTGCAGCCGGTGCTCCCGCTTCAGGTGGTTGTGCTCATGGATCAGCAGGCCCAGAGAGAGCAGGAAGGCCAGGCCGTCGGCTACAGGGCCGGTCCACAGCACCCCCTCCACCCCCAGGAACAGGGGCAGGATCAAAGCCGCGGGCACAAAGAAAATGATCTGACGGGCCAGGGAGAGAATGGCGGACTTGACAGGCTTGCCCACCGCCTGGAGATAGACTGCCGCCACCGTCTGGAACCCGGTAAGGGGGCAGAGCATCAGGAAGATGCGGAAGGCCTTTACAGCAAACTCGTTATAAAGCCCCTCCTCGGAACCAAACAGCATGACTACGCTCATGGGCGCGAACTGGAAAATCAAAAAGGCTACGATGGACACCACCTCAGAGGCGATGAGGGAAATTTCCAGGGCTTTTTTCACCCGCTTGAAGTTTTTGGCACCGTAGTTGAAACCGATGATGGGCTGGGTACCGGTGGCGATGCCCAGCAGAATAGCAATCATGATCTGGTTGACCTTCATCACAATACCGGTGGCGGTCAGAGGGATCTCTGCACCATAAACAGAGGTAGCACCATAAACCGCCAGCAGGTTATTGGTCAGCGCCATAACAATGGTGATGGCAAACTGGGTAATAAAGCTGCTCAGGCCGAAGGTAAGGATATTGCCGTAGGTCCGGCCGTTCAGGCGGAAGGAAGCGGCATCAGGATGGACGGTCTTGAACCGGGGCAGATAGACCGCCGACACCACAAAGGAGGCCACCTGTCCGATCACCGTAGCGATGGCAGCACCCTGTACCCCATATGAAAAACAAAGATAAAGACCGGGTCCAGAATCACGTTGAGGACCGCACCGATGATCATGGAAAACATGGCGTATTTGGGGCTGCCATCCGCACGGATCATGGAATTGATGGCGGCTGATATCATCATAAAAGGCAGACCGAGGCCAATGATGAAGCCATACTCCAAGGCCAGAGACCGCAGCAGGTCGGTTGCGCCGAAGAGGGTCAGGATCGGGTCGATGAACAGCAGGAACACCACAGCCAGGACGATGCTGACCACGGTCACCAAGGCAACCGCGTTGCCCACGCCTTTCTTGGCCACGTCCACCTTGCCCTCACCCAGCTTCAGGCTCAGAAAGGCCGCGCCGCCGTTGCCGATCATCATAGCCAGTGCCAGGGCAATGATGGTGATGGGAAACACCACATTGGTGGCGCCGTTGCCCAGGTAGCCTACGCCCCAGCCGATAAAGATCTGGTCCACGATGTTGTACAGGGAATTGACCAGCAGGGCAATGACGCTGGGAACGGCAAATTTCAGGATCAACCGGCCAATGGGCTCCGTGGCAAAGGGACTCTCGCGCTCTGGTACTTCTTTTTCCATCTTGACTTGCACTCCTTTTAGGTAACTAGTTACTTATTTAGCGATAAAAAAGCAGGCAGCGCGCTTGAGTTATCTCCTCAGCACACTGCCTGGGAATTCACTTTTTCTGACCAAAAGGGTCACTCCAGATCGATATTGCTCAAGATCAGATCAATGGCCTCCCCCAGCATTTCCTTTTGTCGGGGCGTAAAATCCCGGCATAGCTCCTCCAGTACCTCCCTGTCCTGCTCCAGAATGGTCTCATGGATCCCCGCAGAGCGCTCGGTACAGGTAATTTTCTTATATCGCCGGTCCTTCTCACTGGGCACACACCGGACCAGGCCCTTGCTCTCCAGCCGCTGGAGCATTTTGGTCATGGCCGGATGGGTCACGTGCTCAATGTGCTCCAGATCGTTTTGGTGGATCTCCTCTTTCCCGGCCGCCTCCAGACGGCTCACCGATCCCAGCACCCGCAGCTGGGCCCAGGTCAGACCCATGTCAGCTGCCTTCTCATCCATCCGCCTGCGGAATTCCCGGCTGATAACTGCGATCTTCAGGCCAAAGGGCATCCTTCCCGTCATACTTCCACCTCATCCAAATAAGTAACTAGTTACATATTATACACCTTCCTGCGGTTTGTCAAGGCGGCTGGTCACATCAGCCGTAAAATCTCCCGCTTGAGCCGGGCGATAATCCGCTTTTCCAGCCGGGAGATGTAGGACTGGGAGATGCCCAGGCTGTCGGCCACCTCCTTCTGGGTGCGCTCCGGCTTGCCGTCCAGGCCGAAGCGGAGGGTGATGATATGCCGCTCCCGCTCCTCCAGCCGCTCCAGAGCGTCGGAGAGCAGCTTGCGGTCCACATCCTCCTCGATGGGTTTCATCACCAGATCGCTGTCAGTGCCCAGAATGTCGGAGAGCAGCAGTTCGTTGCCGTCCCAGTCGGTATTTAGCGGCTCGTCAAAGGATACCTCGCTTTTCAGATTGGTGGTCTTGCGCAGATGCATCAAAATCTCATTTTCGATACATCGGGAGGCATAAGTAGCCAATTTGATGTTTTTGGCAGGCTGGTAGGTGTTGATGGCCTTGATAAGCCCGATGGTGCCGATAGAGATGAGGTCCTCAATACCTACCCCCGTATTTTCAAACCGGCGGGCGATATACACCACCAGCCGCAGGTTGCGCTCAATGAGCTGGGATTTCACCCCCTCGTCCCCCTCATCCAGGCGGCGGATGAGTTCCGCCTCCTCATCCCGGGACAGTGGGGGCGGCAGGGTGTCGCTCCCCCCGATGTACATGATTTTGCCCGGCAGCCTCAGCCCCAGCCGCGCCAGCAGCTTTTGTATGCGCCCATACCAGCGCGTCTTCCAGCTCTTCATAGCCATCCTCCTTTATGCTCCGATGAGGGCGCAGTAGCCGCCCCCGTCGGTGAGCCCGGTGGGCGACAGCGCCACCAGCAAAGGACCGTAGTCCTCCCTGCCCACCTTTACCTTGTCACTGCGCAGGGCCAGCAGCAGCCCGCACTCTACCCCCACCGCCTGATAGGACAACAGCCGGCACCGCAGGCCTGCGTTGCTCAGCCGCTCCAGAGCTGCGGAAGGGTCGCGGAGCTCTGCCTGGCAGGGGGCGGTCCCCGGCGGAAACAGGGTCTTTACCTTCTCCCCCTCTGCCACCAATACCGGCCTGCCGGTGGCCGGGTCGGTGAGGGTATTGCCCGTATCCACCAATGCGGTGAGGACCGCCCGCCGTCCCCCCAGCTCCACGACTGCCGGGGCCAGCTCCCGCCGGGAGCAGTGGCGGGCGGCACGCTGAAAGAGCAGGGTAACAAGCCCATAGCACCCCGCCGCCGACAGCAGCACCAACTTCAGGTCAAGGGGAGATGCCAACACCCCATTGGCCATGGTAAGGCTGCGGCTGCCCAGCAACTGAAGGGCAAAGATACCTCCGCCAAAGGCAGCGGACACCACAAAGAACACCAGGCAAACCCGCAGCAGCCGCCGGCTGCCGCCGTAGCCGATCAGTACGGTCAGCACCCCCACCCCCACCTTGCACAGGGGATGGACCAGAAAGCCCAGCCCCGGCAGGAACACCGCCCCGGCGTAAGCCGCCCCCAGGGCGGCCCCCAAAGCCAAACGCCCCCGGCGGAGTATCTCCCCTGCCAGCCGTCCGGCGGCCAGCAGCAGCAGATAGTCCACCACAAAATTCAGCAAAAACACCTCGTCCAGATAGACCACCGTCATGCGGCTCCCCCCTTCCGGCGTGCAGACCCCATTATACCTGCCTGTCTCCATAAAAAAGGTCAAATCGGGGACAGGGCACAAAAATGGCCCGCCGTGGATTGAATCTCCACGGCGGGCCATATTATGACAGGATTCGATTAAATCAGACGGTGAGCAGAGGCGCCCGGCTCTTGATAAGCTCGGTGAGGGGCGGACCCCAGGAGATCACCTCCAGGCCCATGTCCCGCAGGTCCTGCTCCACACCCAGTTCCCGAGCGCAGGTGACGCAGGCAGAGAAGGCCACCCCCTGCTCCATAGCCAGGGCGATGCGCTCCCGAACCGCCGGGTCATGGGCGGCCAGGGCCGCCGTGTCCCCCCACAGGATGACGGTCACCTTCTCCCACCAGCCCCGGACCAGGCTGTTGACGGCATACATCAGCACCATCTTGTCAAAGACGGTGGGGTCGGCATTGGTCCATAAAATATGCAGATGATTTTCGTCCATCATCACTTTCCCCCCACCAGCTCCGCCATGGCGGCGCACAGAGCCTGCATCTCCTGGTCAGTGCCTACGGTGATCCGCAGGTAGTCCCGGATGCGGGGCTTGTCCCACCAGCGGACCAGTATGCCCCGCTGCCGCAGGCCGTCCAGCAGCTCCTTGGCGGGCGCATCGGGATGGGAGACAAAGAGGAAATTGGCGGCGGAGTCGGTGACAACAAAACCCAGCTTCTTCAGGTGGGCAGCGGTACACTCCCGGGTGTTCTGGATCTTCATGGAAGTGGCACGCAGATAATCCCGGTCCCGCAGGGCCCCCTCCGCCCCGGCCAGAGCCAGACGATCCAGGGTATAGGAGTTAAAGGAGTTCTTCACGCAGTTGAGGGCGGCGATCAGCTCCTCGTTACCCATGGCAAAGCCCACCCGCAGCCCGGCCAGGGACCGGGATTTGGACATGGTCTGCACCACCACCAGGTTGGGATAGCGGTCGATGAGCTCCACAGCGGAGTGGGCGCCGAAGTCCACATAGGCCTCGTCTACCACCACCACTGCGCCGGGGTTGGCCTCCAGAATGGCGCGGATGCCGCACAGGGACAGCTCCCGTCCAGTGGGGGCGTTGGGATTGGCAATCACTACGCCGCCGTTGGGCTCCAGGAAAGGCTCCAGAGGCAGAGCGAAATGCTCGTCCAGCGCCACCTCCTGGTAGGTCAGGCCGTACAGGTCGGCATAGACGGGATAAAAGCTGTATGTAATGTCCGCAAAGAGGATGGGCCGGTCCGGGTCAAAGAAGGCCTGAAAACACATAGCCAGCACCTCGTCGGAGCCATTGCCCACAAAGATCTGGGAGGGTTTCAGGCCGTAGGTGGCCCCCAGCAGCTCCCGCAGGGTGGTGCAATCCGGGTCGGGATAGAGCCGCAGGGTGTCGCAGGCCGCTTCCCGGATGGCCGCCAGGGCCATGGGAGAGGGCGGATAGGGGTTCTCGTTGGTATTCAGCTTAATGAATTTCCGGTCCCGGGGCTGCTCCCCCGGCACATAGGGGGTCAGTGCCCTGGCCCGTGCGCTCCAATACTGGTTCATGTCTCGTCCTCCCCCGGCCGAATGATCTTCTTAATGCTTTTTTCCGCTTTGCTCCGGGGGATCATCAGCTCATGGCCGCATCCCGCGCACCGCAGACGGAAATCCATCCCTACCCGCAGCACCTGCCACCGCCGGCTGCCGCAGGGGTGCTCTTTCTTTAGCTCCAGCACGTCGCCTACATGGATGTCCATGGGTCCTCCCCCTTTTGCTTCACTTTATCCGTGTAAAGAATATTATAAATTCCCGGTCCTCCTCTGTCAATTCAAGGTTCCCCATTGCATATCATTGTCTGGTAAGAAAAAAAACACCCCAACGCAGAAAGGATTTGGTCAGATTGACGAACCGTTTTCCACCCGAGGGGCGGCTGCTCCACACCCCGGAAAATCAGGCTGCCTGCGCCGACGCCCAAGGGCTCAGGCAGGCTATGGAGTCGGAGGCGGTGCTGGAGGGGACCGCCCTGCTGTGTACGCCGGAGCATGATCTCGTCGTGGCCGTAGGCCCCTATCGGGGGCTCATTCCCCGGACGGAGGCCGCCCTGGGCATTGCCGAGGGGGTCACCCGGGACATTGCCATCCTCTCCAGAGTTGGCAAGCCAGTTTGCTTTACAGTCACTTCTATGGAGGAATCCGACGGGGAGCCCCGCCCCCTGCTCTCCCGGCGGCGGGCCCAGCAGATGGCGCTGTCCTACCTGCTGGAGCACTGGAAGTCCGGTCAGGTCATTTCCGCCCGGGTCACCCATCTGGAGCCCTTTGGCGCCTTTGTGGACATAGGCTGCGGGGTACCCTCCCTCATTGGGGTGGAAAATATTTCGGTGTCCCGCATCCCCCACCCCGCCGTCCGGTTCCGGGTGGGGCAGGACATTCTGGCGGCGGTGCTGGACCTGGACCCGGCCCTGGGCCGGATCTACCTGACCCACAAGGAGCTGCTGGGCACCTGGGCGGAGAACGCCGCCCCCTTCCAGCCGGGCATGACGGTGCCGGGGGTGGTGCGTGGGGTCAAGGACTACGGTGTGTTCGTGGAGCTGACGCCCAATCTGTCCGGGCTGGCAGAGCAGGACTGCCGCCTCACCGAGGGCGCTCGGGTGTCGGTGTACATCAAGGCCATCCTGCCCGAGCGGATGAAGATCAAGCTGCTGGCCATTGAGCCCCTGCCTCCATTGGGAGACCCCCAGCCTCTCCACTACTTCATCCGGGAGGGGCGGCTGGACCACTGGAAATACGCACCCCCCGGCTGCGTGAAGGTGGGCGCCGAAACCATCTTTGCCGACTGAGCAAGCCCCCGGACAGCTTTTGCTGTCCGGGGGCTTCTGTTATTGCCCATCCCTCCTTGGGTATGATAAAATCGTAAGAAATACGAAAGGTTTCCTCCCCGTCTTTGAAAGAAACCTCTGCTATGCTGTACCCATGGAGGGATCAATATGAATGAAGCCATTCTTGTGGTGGACGACGACGCCGAGATCGTCCGCGCCATTGCAATCTTGCTGGAAAAAGAGGGCTACCGGGTGCTGAAGGCCTACAACGGCCTCCAGGCCCTGGATCTGGCTATGGACCCGTCTCTGCGGCTCATCCTGATGGACGTGATGATGCCCAAGCTGGACGGGCTGTCTGCCGTGCTCAAGATCCGGGAGCAGCGCAACCTGCCCATTCTCATCCTCAGCGCCAAGGGGGAGGATACCGACAAGATCCTGGGTCTGTCCATGGGGGCGGACGACTATATCGCCAAGCCCTTCCACCCCCAGGAGCTGGTGGCCCGGGTGCGCAGCCACCTGCGGCGGTACACCCAATTGGGAGACGTGAACGCTCCCAGCCAGAAGGCGGAACTGGTCACCGGGCGTCTATGCTATCTGCCCGACCAAAAGACGCTGCTGGCTGACGGCGTGCCGGTGCGGCTCACCGCCACCGAGCTGAAGATCGTGGACCTGCTGATGCGCAACCTGGGCCGGGTGTTCCCCGCCGAGGAGATCTACCGCCGGGTGTGGAACGAGGAGCCCTATTCCGCAGAAAACACGGTGATGGTGCATATTCGCCGCATTCGAGAGAAAATCGAGCTCAATCCCAAAGAGCCGGAATATTTAAAGGTGGTGTGGGGCATTGGATACAAAATCGAGAAGCATTAAGCCCGCCCTGGCCTTTTGGGCCCTGTTTTTCGGCGTCAATCTGCTTATACTGGCCCTGGCCGCCGGTTATTCAGCGGTCCACACCCTGGGCTGGCACGGCATCAGCGACGCTTTCCAGTCCGATTATCAGAATACCGCCGACTTTCGGCGCACCATCTCACAGTGGTTTTACAGCTTTGCCGACCCGGACTGGCAGGAGCATTACCAGCTGAGCGATCAAAATCTGCTCTACAAGGTAACCAAAGACGGTCAGACGGTGGCCACCAACGCCGACGGCCTCTCCCCCGACGCCCTGCCGGAGGGATACAACTTCCTGCTCTATTTTAACGGGGAGACCGTCACCATTCAAAAGGACGGCCAGGAAATAGACATTTACGGCGACGGCTACTACCGGGAGGAGGACCAGTGGAACCTGCCCGGCTACCGCAATATGCCGGTCCCCCAGTCCTACGCCGGGCTCACCATTACCATGGCTGTGGCCAAAGAACCGGTGGCCTATATTGCGGACACCGCTGCTCTGACCGGCGATGTCATAACCGATAGCGGCCTCTACTCCACAATGGATTATGCCGCCCGCCTGCAGTTTCCCCTGATCCTGTTCGTGGTGGTCCCGCTGGCGGTGGGAGTTGTGCTGCTGCTCTGGTCCATTCTGTGGCATAAACACAAGGTGCGGGCAGACCAGGCCATCGCTTGGTTCACCGGAAAGATCTGGCTAGAGGTCAAGCTGGTGCTGCTCATTCCCTTTTTTCTGGCCTGCATCGCCGCCTTTTTCTGTCTGGTGAGCCTGTATACCGCTCATTATTACACCATCTGGTTCTATCTGTCGGTACCGGTGGCCCTATGGTGGGCCTACCTCTATCTCAACGACCTGCGATACAACTTCGGCCACATCACCGCCAACAGCCTGTGCGCCCTTCTGGCCCGGCTGTACCGGGGCGGGGAGCTGTCCTGGCCCGCCGGACAGCGGATGATGCGCCGCTCTGCCCTACAGTTCCTGGCGGCTGTGCCCTTTATTCTGGGCTGTATCGTGGTCTTTTTTCTTCTGTTCGGCCCCACCATGTCCCGCCTCCCTATTTTCTTTCTCCTGTTGCTGCTGGCCCTGGCAGGGCTCTTCCTCATCGCCGCCCAGCTGTGGCTCATGAGCCAGAACCGCCGCACCGCCGCCGATGTGGATGCCCTGCTCTCCCGCATCCAGGCCGCTGGGACTGGTCAAGCCTCCGCCGCACCTCTGCCCCAAGATTCTGATCTGCGGGCTGCGGTGGAGGGGTTGGACCAGATGGAGGTACGGTTGAAGGACGCCCTGTCTGAGCAGATGAAGAGCGAAAAGCTGAAGCTGGAGCTCATCACCAACGTGTCCCACGACCTCAAGACCCCCCTCACCTCCATGGTGAGCTACACCGAGCTGCTGCGGCAGGAGGAGGACCTACCTGACCATGTTCGGGACTATATTCTGGTGCTCTATCAAAAGACTCTGCGGCTCCAGGCCATGGTACAGGATGTGTTTGACGTGAGCAAAGCGGCCACCGGCAACCTGCCGGTCACCATACGGCCCCTGGACTTTGCCAAGCTGCTCCGCCAGACTCTGGCCGACCTGGACGAGGACATCCAGGCCTCCGGCCTTGCGCTCCGCTCCAATCTGCCCGATGGACCGGTGTGGATTATGGCTGACGGGGACCGGCTGTACCGGGTGTTCCAGAACCTTATTGGCAATGCCCTGAAATATGCTCTGGACGGCTCCCGGATCTACCTCACCCTCTCCGTGGAGGGGGACAGGGCCGCCGCTGTCATTCAGAACACCTCCCGGGAGGAGCTTCCCTACGGCGTGGACTTCACCGAGCGCTTTGTCCGGGGGGACCAGAGCCGCACCGATGGGGGCAGCGGCCTGGGCCTGTCCATTGCCCGTACCTTTACCGAGGCCTGCGGCGGTTCCTTCTCCATCCGCACTCAGGCCGATCTGTTCACCGCGTCAGTAACCTTCCCCCTGACCCAGACCAGACCCCAACCGGAGGTGTCACCATGAAACGAGTGACTTTGCTTCTGCTGTCACTTCTGCTGCTGGCGGGCTGCGCCCCCAAGGAACCCACCACAGACGCCTCCGCCATCGATCTGGGAGGCGTGGTGGCGGAGTCCCAGCCGGAGGAATTCTACAATGGCCTGACGCCCCTCTCCAGCGAACTGGACCCAGAGGGGCTGGAGGCCTATCTGACGGCGGCCTACGGCCTGGACCGGGAGGACTGGGTGGACGCCGTAGCAGCCTACTCTGAAGGGCTCCAGGCCTATGAGCTGGCGGTGATCCAGCTGGCTGACGGCGTGGATGCCGGATCGGCGGAGGAGCTGCTGCTGGCCTATCTGGAAGGCCGCCAAGCCGACTTTACAGGCTACGCCCCCGACCAGGCCGCCCTGGTAGAGGACGCCCTGCTGCTCCGGCAGGGCCGCTGGCTTCTGCTGGCCATCTGCCCCGATCCCGAGGCCGCCAAGGAGGCCTTTCTGACCCGCTTTGACGGCGAGACCACCCAGACAGCGGCCCGCCCCTATACGGTGGAGCGGGACAGCCGGGGCTATGTGGTCTTTGATCCTCCCAATGAGGAGGAGATGCCCCTCTACGACACCGCCCCTGTGATGGAGGCCTACCGCACTGGGGATACCTCCGCCCTGTCCGAAGAGGACGCCGCCATTCTGGAGATATGCCGGCAGGTGCTGGAGGCAGAGATCGACAACGATATGTCCCCGGCGGAGCAGGAACTGGCGGTCCACGACTGGATCATTGACCACGCCGCCTATGACGAGACCCATTCCTCCCCCAACCGCAGTCATCCCTACGGCCTTCTGGTGGAGGGGCAGGCCATCTGCATGGGGTACGCCAACACGTTCCAGCTGTTTATGGGACTGCTGGATATCCCCTGCGTCACGGTGATCGGGGCCTCCAGCGACTCCCGGCAGGACCACGCCTGGAACCTGGTACAGCTGGATGGGGACTGGTACGCAGTGGACACCACCTGGGACGATCCTCTGGGCGGTTTTGTGGATGTACCCGCCGCCAATGAGTCAGGGCACCACACTTACTTTAATGTGACCAGCGATTTTCTCCGGCAGACCGACCACCAGTGGGACTACGACGCCGTCCAGGAGGCGGAGGGTACTTACTGGACCTGGCGGCACCTCACCCGGAGACGCTGAAACGCAAAAAATGGCTGCCGGCGGCAGCCATTTTTTGCGCTCAGACAGGATTTTTCCCGGCCCCGGGGGCGGCCCCCACGGTATAGCCGTTGACAGTGAGGTAGGCCACCTTGGCCCCCAGATCGTCAGTCACCTCCACGGCATAGAGGCAAGTGGTACGGCCGGCCTTCAGGCATCTGGCTTCAGCGATCAGGGTGCTCCCCCGGGCGGCGGAGAGAAAGCTGACCGACACCTGCTGGGTAACGGTGATACGGTCACTGAATCCGTTGGCAGCCACCGCAAAGGCAAAGTCGGCCAAGGTGAACACCGCGCCCCCCATGGGGACGGAGTTGGCGTTCAGGTGGACCGGCCGGATGGGCATCACGCACACCGCCCGTCCGGGCTCGGCCTCCCGGATGGCAGCGCCGGCGGCCTCGGTGGCAAAACGGTCCCCTGCAAAGCGGCTCCGGATCTCATTCAGCTCAGGCATAGATCAATCTCCTTTCCTGCGACATCATCAGAGTAAAAACAAAAGGACATCCTTTCGGATGTCCTTTCATCTGGTGCGCGAGGCGGGACTTGAACCCGCACGTGCGTAATGCACACTAGAACCTGAATCTAGCGAGTCTGCCAATTCCACCACTCGCGCATTTGGCGTTGCGCTGTCGTTCAGCGCGAGATATATATTACCACGTCGAATCCAGGTTGTCAACACTCTTTTTCACTTTTTTTGAATTTCTTTTTATATCGATATTCGCTATTGACTTTGTATCGAATATCGCTATACAATGAAGCTGACAAAGGGGGGTGGTTACCATTGGCACGCAAGAAGCTGGAGACGCTGACAGAGCAGATGTTCTATGTGCTGCTGGTCCTGCGGCAGGAGCGCCACGGCTACGGCATCATGCAGGCCATCACCACCCTCACCAACGGTCGGGTGAACGTGGGAGCCGGTACCCTGTACGCCCTGCTGGAGCGATTTGAAAAGGATGGTTTGATCCTGCTCACCCGGACGGAACTCAACCGGAAATACTATCAGCTTACCCCCCAGGGAGACAAGGTGCTTCAGGACGAGTACCAGCGCATCCGCCAGCAGGCGGCGGATATGGAACAGGTATTGCGTGAGGAGGAAACGACATGAAGCGGAAATGGACGCTCTTTGCCTATCCTGTCATGGACATCAAGGCGGCGGAAGCTATGCTCAACCGCCGGGCTGAAGAAGGCTGGCGGCTGGAAAAGCTGTGGCTCAACCTGCTGGCTCGTTTTGTTCCGGCGGAGAAGCCGGTGACCTACAGTCTGGACTGGTACGACCCCGCTCGGGAGGATGGGCCGGACTACCTCCGCCTGCTGGCCGACGCCGGGTGGTATCAGGCGGCCCAGACCGGCTACTGGAACATCTATGAGGCTCCGGCTGGTACGCCTCCCATCCAGACGGACGGTGAACTGGAGTACCGGCGGTTCCGAAAAAAATCCCTTCACCGTATGATGTTCGGCTGGGCGGTCTGCCTGATCTGTTTTCTGCTGCTGCCCCTGTTGGGCGTGGCCACCAACTGGACAGGTACGGGGACGGCCTTGCTATTCTGGGTATGGTTTCTTACCAGGTACAATACCGCGGCGCTGGTTCTTCTGTGTCTGCCCCTCCTGTTGGCCGGAGGACTGCTTTGGTCCGGACGGCTGCTGCTGCGGCTGATCCAGTGGCGGCGAGCGGCAAGCGCAGGCCTCCCCTTCCCTACGCCGGGACCAAAAAGCGCCATGGCAGCCCGTCTGTTGGCGGTACTGGGCTATCTTCTGGCACCGCTCTTCCTGTTCGCCCTATTGCTGGATGCGAATGCGGGAACATACTCCCGAGCATGTATGGTAGGCAGTATCATCGGCGCTTTCCTCTACGGCTTGCTCAAACAGGACCCAGCCTACCGCCGGGCCCGGCGGGGCAACTGGATCATGGCCGGGGGCGCGGCGGTGATGCTGGTGGTCAGTCTGCTGCCCCTGTCTCCCCTGACTACCCGGCTCCAGGTGGCCCCTCCCCTGGCAGGACAGCAGCTCCTCCCAACCGCGGAGGCCGCCCTCCGGGAGGACAGCGCTACCTTCCTGGCCGCCCACACGGAATGGACCGAGTGGTGGTCGCCGGATGGGACAGATTACACGCTTGCGCTGGAGGGCCAGGGCTGGGTGCTGCCCTGGAACTGGCTGGCCGACGGTGTGCAGAACGCAGTGACGGGACAGGCCATGGCCCCTCTCCCCGGCTATGACGGGGTGTGGAGCGACGGGGACAGCTACGTGCTCCGCCGAGGTAATACGATCCTGTGGATGGAGAGCGGACCACCCGCCAGTCAGTGGCTGGATCAGGTACTCATTCATTTGGAGGCTTCCACGGCATGAAACAGGAGAAACAAACTTGTATCCGCTGGTTCCGCTACACTGTCGAGGACGCCAAAGCCGCTCAGGCGGAGCTGGATCAGCTGGCAGACAACGGCTGGGAGCTGGCGGAGCTGGGTATTTTCACTGCCGCCTTCCACCACGCGGAGCAGCCTCGCCGCTGCTGGGTGGAGCCCGCCCGGTGGAAGAGCAGCAGTCGGAAAGACGAACAGGCCCGGGCGGATTATCTGGCCCTGTGTAATGAGGCAGGCTGGGATCTGTTGGATGAGGCAGGCGGTCTGTTCTATTTCCAGGCCAAGCCCGGTACCCATCCCGCCCCCATTCAGACCGACGGCAGCATGGAATGGGAAGAGGTTTTAAAAAAGAGCCTTCGGAATCAGGCCAATACCTTTTTTTACTTGGTGATCTATTGGTCGGTCTATGGGGCAATCAACCTGTTCCGGGATCAGCCCCGGGTGTGGGAGATGTTTTTCTCCAACGGGGCTATGTTAGCTCAGCTGCTTCTGTTGGCATGGGCCGCCCTGGTACTGTATCTGGGGCTGCGTGTGGTCCGCTACCGGAGGAAATGCCGCCGGGCAGTGGAACATAACGCTCCCATACCGATTCCCAGCCGGAGCACTGCCCGATTCCGGGGCGCTGCACCCCTGTGCTATGCGCTCATAGCCTTGGGCATCGGGATCAGCCTTTTCATAAGTATCTCCGACAGCCATACAACCTTTGAAGGAGGCAGCACCCTGACCACTGGAGACTCCGTGTTCGGGCAGGCGGCAGAATATCGTCGGTTCTCCGAGGAAGATGGGGATCTGTGGGTGGAATCCTATGACTGCCGCACAAGCTGGTTGGCCGGTATCATCTGTGACGATCTGCGGGCCATCGAGGGCGACCAGGGCCGCCTGGACCGCTATTTCCACCTGCACGACCCTGCAGCGCTGACCCAGGCGGAACTGGGCTACGACCAGGCCTGGACCTACCGCTGGGGCGAAGGCAACGGCCTGATCTTCCGGCAGGGGGACCGGGTGGTCCACATCGAGGCGGAGAAACTGGATCTTACGGATAACAACACAGTATCCTCCCTGCTGGGGGAATTGGACCGGTCCGCTTGCGCCCTTCTGGAATCTGTGATAGCATAGACAGGAAAACAGACGCAGGAGCGTGAACACCATGGAACAACTTCTCTTTATAAATGCCTGTGTGCGGGGTGAGCGGTCCCGCACCCTGAAGCTGGCCCGCCGGTTCCTGGATCGCTGGCAGCAGGCCCACCCCGATGGAGCCGTTACCGAGGTGGACCTGTGCAAGGACCGTCCGGTACCCCAGTATCCCGAGGTACTGGCGGAGCGGGATGAACTTTGGAACGCAGGCAAGCTGGACGATCCCATGTTCGACCTGGCCCACCAGTTTGCCGCCGCCGACCGGATTGTAGTCGCAGCCCCCTTCTGGGACCTGTCCTTCCCCGCCATCCTGAAGATCTATCTGGAGCGGATCTCGGTGACGAACATCACCTTCGGCTACGATGAGCAGGGCAACAACGTGGGCCTGTGCAAGGCGGGCAAGCTGCTGCTCATCACCACCCGGGGCGGCAACTTCTCTCTGCCTGAAACGGCATGGATGGAGATGGGCGCCCGGCAGCTGGAGGCTCTGTGCGCCATGTATGGCATTCCCTCCTTCCAGTGCCTCGCCGCCGAGGGCCTGGACGATATCCGCAACGACAAGGAGGCCATCCTGGCCGAGGCCATGGGCCGGGCGGACGCCATGGCGGAGGTGTTTTAAGTGAAGAGCCGCATCCTCCTGCTTACCACCGGCGGCACCATTGCTTCCCTGCCCACCGACGACGGACTGGCCCCCGGCCTGGACGGAGAGGATCTGGCAGAACTGCTCCCCCGGGGCGTTACCGACTCCTACGACATCACCATCCGGGACATCCTCCATCTGGACTCCTCCAACATCCAGCCTGAGGAGTGGCAAACCATCGCCCGCCACGTCTTTGAGCAGCGGGGCGCCTATGACGGTATCGTCATCACCCATGGCACCGACACCATGGCCTACACCGCTTCCATCCTGTCCTTCATGCTCCGGGGCATCTCCATCCCGGTGGTGCTTACCGGGGCTCAGCTGCCCATGACCCACCCTCTCAGCGACGGCATGGAGAACCTGCGTACCGCTCTGGCTATGGCGGCCTCCGGGGTGGCCGGGGTGTTCCTGGCCTTCGACCGGAAGGTGATTCTGGGCTGCCGGGCGGTCAAGACCCGCACCACTGACTTCGACGCCTTTGAGAGCGTTAACTGGCCCCTGGCCGCCGCGGTGGACGGCAAGGGCCTTCAGATCCGCCGGGAGGCCATTCCCACCACCGCCGGGGCCTGTACCCTGCGGGACAGGTTGTGCGACAAGGTGTTCCTCATCAAACTCACCCCAGGTCTGGACCCGGAGATCTTCGATATGCTCCTCCAGATGCACTACCGGGGCATTGTCATTGAGGCCTTCGGCGCCGGCGGCCTCCACTTCGTCCGCCGGGACCTGATTTCCAAGCTCCAGACTGCCGCCCAGGCGGGCATGACGGTGGTGGTATGCAGCCAGTGCCTGTACGAGCCCAGCGACTTCTCAGTCTACGAGGTGGGCCAGAAGGTGCTGGCCCAGGGGGTCATCCAGGGCCGGGACATGACCACCGAGGCGGCGGTCACCAAGCTCATGTGGGTATTGGGCCAGACTGACGACCCGGAGATCATCCGGGACTACATGGAGCGCTCCCTGGCGGGAGAAATGGCATAACACAGCAAACGGGCGTACCGCACAAGGCGGCACGCCCGTTTTTTCTTAACTAACCAGAGCCTTGCCCAGATCCCGGCAGGCGTCGGCGGCGTCGGCATTGGGGGCCTCGTGGGCAATCACCGGCTCGTCGGCCAGCTTGCACCCCAGGTCCTCGCACTCCTCCGCCCAGGTACGCATCCATTCGCCGTCTCCCCAGCCGTAGGAGCCGAAGAGACCAATGGTCTTGCCCCCCAGGCTGCCCTTGACAGCGTCAAACATGGGCTGGAACTCCCCTTCCTCCAGCTGCTCGGCCCCCATGGAGGGACAGCCGAAGGCGATGGCATCGTAGCCGCTCACCAAATCGGAGGTGAAGAGGGCGGGAGGCAGCAGGTCGGCCTGACCGCCGGCAGCCACGATACCCTCCTCCACCAGCTTGGCCATGGCCTCGGTGTTGCCGGTGCCGCTCCAATAAACCACTGCGATCTTGCTCATGTCAATCATCCTTTCATCTATGATGGATCTGTATTCAGGCCGCCACGGTCAGCTGTCTCAGGGTCGCCCCTGCCGCAAACCGGCGGCGGTAGACATTGGTACACTCCTTGAACCGACGGAACTGCCGGGCAGCCTGCCTGGGATCGCCGTAGCACTTCCAACAGCCGCAGAGGGTAAAGTTCTTCCCCTTGTGGCGGATGAAGCCCTTCACGTCGGAGAGCGGATAGCCCAGGAACACCCCGATTTCATGGGGGAACTCCCCCTCCAGGCACAAACGGGTGGCCAGCTGCCGCAGGCAGCCCCGGCTCTCCGTCCAGGGCTCATACCCCATCTCCCGGAGAAAGGCACGGTGGTCCGGCTGGTTCAGCAGCCCCGCCAGGTCCTCCTTCCGGTAGAGGTAGACCAGATAGGCCCCCGTCCTCCGGCAGCCCTTCAGCAGGGTGAGCACCAGTCCCCGCTCCTCCAGCTCCCGGCGGCAGGCAAGAAATTCCCCGGCAAAGTCTCCCCCCTCCTCCGGCTGGTACCGAAACAGGCTGGCGGGCTTCAGCCCCGCCAGGGTGGGAGAGCTATGCTCAACAAGGACGGCTTGCAGGGACATCATTGGTGCTCCTTTCGAGGTTAGTATACGCTAACCAAATCGTTTTATTTTTGGTTAGCTATAGCTAACCATGTCATAAAAATACCATACTTCCCCTCCCCTGTCAACCCCTTTTTTGCGTTTCCCTCCGCTTGACGGCGGCGGCCCGTCCTGCTACAATTTGCTACAGTAATATCTGCTGAATAAACCGCGATGCGGTTTATTCGCGCGGAGGCATCCGCGCAATTTCATAAAAACAGCTCGAAGTGGCTGTTTTTATGAAATTCAGCCATTGTTGCAATGCGTATTTCCGTTGGCGCGTCTCAACGCACCAATGGAAAGCGCAAGGTTTTTGGACGAGATCGTCCAAAAACCTTGCGCTTGAACAAAGCCAACCGACCTTGAAAGTTAATGTTTTCAGACATTTGGCTTTGTTCAGTACGCATTACAGCAATGTAAAGGAGCGAGTTGTTTGATGGTATCCCTCGCCCCCATGGAGGGGCTGACCACAGTTTACTACCGGCAGGCCCTGGCCCGCTGGTTCGGCGGGGTGGACCGGTACTTCACTCCCTTTCTGACTCCCACTCAGGACCACCGCTTCACCAAACGGGAGCTGCGGGAGATCCTGCCGGAGCACAACGGCGGCCTTCCCACTGTGCCTCAGCTGCTCACCCGAAATGCAGAGGATTTTCTCTGGGCGGCGGGAGAGCTGGCTGCCATGGGCTACCGGGAGGTCAACCTGAACCTGGGCTGTCCCTCAGGCACGGTGGTGGCCAAGGGCAAGGGCTCCGGCTTTCTGGGCCATCCGTCGGAACTGGACGCCTTTTTGGATGAGATTTTTTCAAAGGCCCCTTGCACCCTCTCCATCAAGACCCGGATTGGCCTGAAGGAGCCGGAGGAATTTACCGCCCTGCTGGCCATCTATCGAAAATACCCTGTGGCGGAGCTAGTTGTCCACCCCCGGGTACGGACGGATATGTATAAGAACACCCCCCGGTGGGACTGCTTCGGGGCGGCGCTGGAGGACTCCCCCTTCCCGGTGTGCTACAATGGGGATATCTACACCCCCGACGACGCCGCCAGGCTCCAGGCCGCCTTTCCAGCGGCAGAGCGGCTCATGCTGGGCCGGGGGTTGGCAGGCGATCCCGCCCTGGCCCGCCGCCTCAAGGGTGGGTCTGCCGCCAACAAGAAGGAACTGGCTGGGTTTGTGGACCAGGTGTATGAGAGCTATGCGGAAGCCTTCGGCAGCCGCCGCAACGCCATGCTGCGGATGAAGGAGGTCTGGTTCTACCTGATCCGCCTGTTTCTGGAGGGGGACAAGCTGTCCAAGGCCATTAAGAAGGCCCGGGACCCGCTGGACTACGAGGCCGCGGTGCGCTCCGTCTTTTCCGACCTGGAGCTCTCCCCCGTCCTCCGGCCCGACTGGTGAGTGCCATGGAATACTGGGTCTATATCCTCCGGTGTGCCGACGGCAGCCTGTACACCGGCACCGCCGCCGACGTAGACAAGCGGTCGGCGGTCCACAACCGGGGCAAAGGGGCCAAATATACCCGCTCCCGCCTGCCGGTGGAGGTGGTCTACCAGGAGGCCTGTCCTGACAAGGGGGCGGCTCTCCGGCGGGAATACGCCATCAAGCAGCTGCGCCGGCAGGACAAGCTGGCGCTCATCGCAGATTATCAAAGAAAGCTGGGATCTTTTATGAAAAAAGCGGCATTTATCGGCGCAGGCAACATGGGCGGCGCCCTCATCCAGGCGGCCTGCCAGGCTATTGGCCCGGACCAGGTGGTCATTACCGACCACGCCTACGCCAAGGCAGAGGAACTGGCCGGAAAGCTGGGCTGCACCGCGGTTCAGGACAACGGGGACGCCCTCCGGCAGGCCGAATACGTCTTTCTGTGCGTCAAGCCTCAGGTGATGGAGGGTGTGGTGAAGGCCCTGGTCCCCGCCCTGCGGGAGAAGCCGGACACCGTACTGGTGACCATTGCCGCCGGTATTCAGATCGCCACCCTGCGGGGCTGGCTGGGAGACTGCTCCCCCGCCATCCTGCGGATCATGCCCAACACCCCCGCCTCCATCGGTATGGGAATGCTGGCCCTCACCGGCGAGCCCGATGCCCGTGAGGAACACTATCAGGCCGTGGAGGCCATTCTGGCCAAGGCTGGCCGTGTGGAACGGCTGACGGAGGGCCAGATCGACGCCTTCTCCGCCGTGGCGGGCTGCGGCCCTGCCTTTGTCTATCCCTTCATCGAGGCTCTGGCCGACGGTGCGGTGAAGGTTGGTCTGCCCCGGCAGCAGGCCATGGTATACGCCGCCCAGATGGTGCTGGGCTCCGCCGCTATGGTGCTGGAGAGCGGCAAGCACCCCGGCCAGCTGAAGGATGAGGTGTGCTCCCCCGGCGGCTCTACCATCGCCGGTGTGGCCGCCCTGGAGGCCCGGGCCTTCCGCTCTGCCGCCATTGAGGCGGTGGAGGCCGCCTACCATAAGACGGTGGATCTGGGAAAAGTGTAATAACCCCACAAACAGAAAACCAGGGTGTGCCGTAGGGCACACCCTGGTTTTTTATGCTTATTCCGCCGTAATAACGGTCTTCTCCCCGTCCGACGTGGCGTGGATGGCAGAGATGGGATGGAGATAGCTGTCGATGAGCTTGGTAGCGATGTCGTCCTCCAGGTCCTTCTGGATCTGGCGGCGCAGGTTGCGGGCGCCGTAGGTCTGGGAGTAGGACTTGCGGACCAGGTGGTCCAGCAGAGCGTCGTCCCAGGTGAAGGTGATGCCCTTCTCCTTGAGGGTATCCCGCAACTCGCCCAGCATGATGGCAGCGATAGACTTAAAGTTGTCCTCGGTGAGCTTGTTGAAGTAGACAATCTCGTCCACCCGGTTGATGAACTCAGGCCGCAGGAAGGACTCCAGCGCCTTCATGGCCCGCTCCCTCCCCTGCTGGTCTGCGGTGCGACCAAAGCCCACGCTGCCGGCGGAGGTGCGGGCGTCGCTGCCCGCGTTGGAGGTCATGACGATAACGGTGTTCTCGAAGTTCACGTTGCGGCCCTGGGCGTCGGTGATATGGCCGTCGTCCAGGATCTGGAGCAAAATATTGAGCACATCGGGGTGGGCCTTCTCAATCTCGTCGAAGAGGATGACGCAGTAGGGCTTGCGGCGCACCTTCTCGGTGAGCTGGCCCGCCTCGTCATAGCCCACATAGCCCGGGGGGGAGCCGATGATGCGGCTGACGGCAAACTTCTCCATGAACTCGCTCATATCCAGCCGGATGAGGGACTCGGGAGAGTGGAACATATCCATGGCCAGCCGCTTGACCAGCTCGGTCTTGCCCACGCCGGTGGAGCCCACAAAGATGAAGGACACGGGCTTGCGCTTGGAGGCGATGCCCACCCGGCCCCTGCGGACGGCGGCGGCCACAGCGTGGACCGCCTCGTCTTGGCCGATGAGGTGCTCTTTCAGCCGGTCTTCCAGCTTGGCCAGGCGCTCATACTCGGCCTCCTGGATCTGGCTGGCAGGGATCTTGGTCCACAGCTCAATGACCCGGGCCAGGTGCTCCACCGTCAGGGGCGGGGCGCTCTGGGCATCCAGCTTGCTCAGCTCGTCCTGGAGCTGGATCTCCCGGCTCTTGATAGAGGCCAGCCGTTCGTAGTCCTTGCTGCTGCCCTGGTCGGCCATCAGCTTCTCCCGTTCGGCAGCCAGGTTGTCCAGTTCCTTGCGGAAATTGGCCTGACGGCGTTCATTGGCCCCCAGGGCCTCGGTGGTGGCGGGGTTGCCCATAAGGGCATCGTGCTCGGCGGTGAGCTTGTTCAGCTCCCGGCGGATCTCGCCCTGGCGGCTCTCGTTGTTCTTGAGGGCGGTCTGGCGCTTGTAATCCCGGTCGTTGGCCTCCACCATCAGGTTCTCCCGCTCCTGACCCAGCTGCTCCAGTTCCTTCTTCACCTCCACCTCACGGGCCAGGGCCTTGTTGTGGAGGTTCACGTCGGAGCAGGCCTCGTCGATGAGGTCGATGGCCTTGTCAGGCAGGAACCGGTCGGTGATATACCGCTCGCTCATGGTCACCGCCAGGCGGCACATCTCAGGAGAGATGGAGACGAAGTGGTACTTTTCATAGTAGGGGGCGATGCCCTTGATGATCTTAATGCTGTCCTCAATGGAGGGCTCCTCCACCATCACCGGCTGGAACCGCCGCTCCAGAGCGGAATCCTTCTCGATGTACTTGCGGTACTCGGTGAGGGTGGTGGCGCCGATGACCTGGATCTCCCCCCGGCTGAGGGCGGGCTTGAGGATGTTGGCGGCGTTCATGGACCCCTCGGCGTCGCCGGCGCCCACAATGTTGTGGACCTCGTCGATGACCAGGATGATGTTGCCCAGCTTCTTGATCTCCTCAATCAGGCCCTTCATGCGGCTCTCAAACTGGCCGCGGAACTGGGTGCCTGCCACCAAGGCGGTCAGGTCCAGCAGATAGACCTCCTTGTCCAGCAGCTTATAGGGTACGTCCCGCGCCCAGATTTTCTGGGCCAGGCCCTCGGCAATGGCAGTCTTGCCCACGCCGGGCTCGCCGATGAGACAGGGGTTGTTCTTCTGCCGGCGGTTGAGGATCTGAATGGTGCGCTGGATCTCCTCGTCCCGGCCGATGATCTTGTCCAGCTTGCCCTCGGCGGCCTTCTGGGTCAGAGAGATACAGTAGTTCTCCAAAAACTTCCGCTTGGGGGGCTTGTCGCCTTTCTTGTCCTTATCAGCCCGTTCAGAGCGGTTATTCTCCCGCTCGGGAGGCTGGTTCTGGGGGTTCTGGGCCCCGCCGCCGAACAGCTTGTTCAGGAAGGGGAATGTGGCGGTCTTGCCCTCGTCCTCCTCATCCTGCTCGCCGTCGTCGCTGGGCACCAGGCCCTCCATGCCCTCGGCTCCCCCGAAGGCGGACATCATCTCGTTGGTCAGTCCCTCCAGGTCCTCATCGGTGATGCCCATCTTCTGCATCATATCTTCCACGGGCTTGATGCCCATTTCCTTGGCGCACTTGAGGCACAGCCCCTCACTCTTGGTGGTGCCGCCCTCCATCTTCTGAATGAAGATGACGGCTACATTCTTATGACATCTGGAACAAAGTGTGGGTTGCATATATGTTCAGCTCCTTTGACGGGGACGGCCGTACGGGCCCTCTCCCCGGAGAGATGATTCTAATCCGAAATTATGAACTGGGTATGAATCAGGCCGGCTTTCTTTCCCGCATGGTCTTGCAATACTGGTACACATACCCTGCCAGCGCCAGCAGCGTCAGTACCAGAGCTCCGCCGATCATGGCGGTACGCCCCACTCTGGGGATGGCGGGGAACAGCATCAGGGCCACACACACCACAAAGAACACGCCGGTAGACAGCTTACCCAGCCAGTTGGAGGGGATCACATCCCCCAGACGGCGATACATGAGATAACCGCCGATGGCCATGCACAGCTCCTTGCAGAAGAACACGATCACTGCCCACAGGGGGATAATGCCGTCCACTGTAATACAGATAATGACCGTAAAGGTCATCCACTTGTCAGCTGCAGGGTCCAAGATACGGCCCAGCTTGCTGACCTGATTGAAGTGGCGTGCGATCCAGCCGTCGGCAATATCGGTGAGGAAGGCCACCAGATAGATGAGGGCCGCCCAGGTATGGGCGTCCGGCATGGGCTGGAAAAACACCACTGCGAACACCGGCACCAGAAACAGCCGGAACAGGGACAGAATATTGGGGACTGTCATGTCGATTCACCTGAATTTCTCTCTTTTTCTCAGATCGCTGCCGGTTACACGCCGGAAAGCAGGCTCATAGGATTGGTGGTCATGAAGAATTTCAGCAGTACCGTGTGCTCCACCGTCTCCGCCGGGATCAGATTACCCATGAACTGGATGGCCCAGGCGGCGATAAACAGGATCAGGCAGCCCTGAAGCAGGCCAAACACGCCGCCCAGAGTCTTATTGAGGAAGTGGAGCACCGGCAGGCGGGCCACCAAATCCAAAGCCCGGCTTACAAGCTTCCACAGAATGAGAATAACCACAAAACCTACCAGGAACAGGATGAGATAGGCCGCTGACTGGGCGATGGCCGCCGCCACCTTAGCTGCGGCACTGGCGGCCACCTCGGTCATACCGTTCTCTACCGCCTGGTTGACGCTGTTGATCAGAGGCTCATAGAAACCCATGTCCCGCAGGGCGTTGAGCACGTCCTGAAGAGGCAGGGTATCCGGTGTGGGAGCCTCCTCCCCTGTCTGGCCGTTCTCCTCCAGGCTGGCCTGGATCTGCTGGTCCAGCTGCTCCTCAATGGCGGCAGCAAACTTGGGCTCCAGGGCGTCTGCCACCATGGGAGACAGGGTACGGGCCAGCACGCCGGCGCCGCCAAAGGCGATGAGCACGCCCACCAGGCCGCACAGGGACAAAACCAGTCCCCGCTTGATACCCAGCAGCACAAAGGCCGCCAGGATGGCCACAACGATCAGTTCAAATACGATTGCCATAGGGTTCCTCCGTGATTACTGGGGCAAATAGACCCGCGCGGTGTCGTTGCCGATGAGCAGCACACTGCCGTCGGAGCGCTGGAGCACCTTGCGTGCGCTTTGGGTCTCTTCCAGGGAATGATAGACCGACAGATCCTGGTCATAGATGTCCAGCTGGTCGGCGGTGAGCAGGCTGATATACCGCCCCGCCGCCGAGATGGACAGCACCTGCTCGTCCAGAGCCATGGTGGCCCGGGCCTCGCCCTGGGTGTCCACCACCACTAGCTCAGCGGTACTGCCTGCCCGGTACTTGCCCAGCAGCAGAACGGCGGTACCGTCTCCTGCCAGGGAAAAGCCCTTCAGATAGCGATCGGAATAGGAATAGCTGCCCGTCAGGGCGGCGGAATCATCCAGATGATAGATCTCATCCTCACCCAGGGCCCAGATTCCGCTGTCGTCCCAGGTCATGTCCAGGATCACCTGGCCGCCCACCGTGCAGGTAGTCTGGGGAGAGGCATCGGAAGCGGCGCCGGCGGTGGGATAGAGCTCCACCTGACTGGTGAAGGTGCCGTCGGTGAGGCCCATGGTGAGCACCGCCACCGTACTGTTGTCCGGCGACAGGGCTGCATCCATGATAAAGCGGCTGGACAGGCTCACCTGCATCTGGGGCTGGAACTGACTGTCGTACACCGTAACCACGCCCTTATAACCGCTCTCCTGGGTCACCGTCACCATCCAGCCCTTCCCGTTTACATCGGCGGAGAGCACCTCTTCGTCCTCCGCCAGCTCCAGGGTAAAGGCCTCCTCCCGGTTCCGGCAGGCCAACAGAGTCTGGCCGCCGGCATCGTAGGCCAGAGCGGTGGACCCGGCAGCTACCGCAACCGGGTTTTCCATGGTGACCGTGCGGTCCACATACACCTGACCACTGGCTGAATAGAGCCGCACACCGGTAGTGGAACACACCAGCAGATCGCCGTCCAGGCTGGCAAAGGTGCTGCTGCTGTCCCCGTCAAATGGGAAAGATTCAGCCTGTCCGCTGTCTCCCCGCTCCAGATCCCGGTAGGCAAACCACCGCTTGATGGAGTCAAAATTCAATTTATCATAGTTGACGATGAGGAAGATGGCGCCCAGCACCATGACTACGGTCAGCAGAAAGGCCAGCAGCCGCAGCACTGGATTGGGCCGCTTCTCCTTCTTGCGGGAGGGATTGGCGTCCTTGTCCTCGTTCAGTCTATGCGCCTTCTTGGAAATTATGTGGCGAGGCATTACAACACATCCTCATGGTACCATAGCTTTGTCATGTACAGGCCGCCGGCGGGCACCGTGGGGCCTGCGGCGGTGCGGTTCCTGCCCTCCAGGATGGCGGGCACGTCATCGGGAGAGAACTTGCCCTCGGCGGCATAGACGCAGGTGCCCACCATGGCCCGCACCATGTTGTACAGGAAACCGTCTGCACACACCTTGCATTCGATCATCAGACCGCTGCGGGTGATATTGAAGTAGTGGACCGTCCGCACGGTGGTGCGGGTCTCGGTACCTACGCTGCGGACAGCGGCGAAGTCATGGGTACCCACAAAGTGGGAGGCCGCCCGCTGCATAATCCCCTCGTCCAGATGCTTGGGATAAAACCAGGCCCGGTCTACATAGAAGGCGTTGCGGATGTGGGAGTTGTAGATCCGGTAGGTATACTCCTTCTTCAGGCAGGAGCCGATGGCATTGAACTCATCCGGCGCCTCGGTGGCCTTCACCACTACGATGTCATCGGGCAGCCGGGTATTCACCGCCAGGGGCAGCCGGTCGCAGGGGATGCGGGAGGTGGTGCGGAAGTTGGCCACATAGGTCTCGGCGTGGACCCCGGCGTCGGTACGGCCTGCGCCGGCACACTTCACCGGATGGCCCACCACCGTGGCCAGGGCCTTTTCCAGAGTTTCAGCCACGGTAACGGCGTTCTTCTGGACCTGCCAGCCGTGGTAGGCCGTGCCCACATACATCAATCTTAACGCAATATTTCTCATAAGTCCTTCAGTAAACCTTAAATTTTGGTAAAAATTGTGGTCCCTTACCAACCGTAGTGAGCCAGCACGCCGATACCCACGCACAGAGCCACCGACAGCAGCAGGGAGAGAATGTCCACACCCTTCATCTTCAGCTGGCGCAGGCGGGTGCGTCCGCTGCCGCCGTGGTAGCACCGGCACTCCATGGCTACCGCCAGCTCGTCGGCCCGGCGGAAAGCAGAAATAAACAGGGGCACCAGCAGGGGCACCAGGGCGCGGGCCTTGCGGATCAGGTTGCCGCTGTCGAAATCGGCGCCTCTGGCCTTCTGAGCGGACATGATCTTGTCGGTCTCCTCAATGAGGGTGGGGATGAACCGCAGGGCAATGGACATCATCATGGCCAGCTCGTGGATGGGCACCCGGATCACCTTCAGGGGGCTGAGCAGTTTCTCCAGGCCGTCGGTGAGCATAATGGGCGAGGTGGTGTAGGTCAGCAGGAAGGTGCAGGTGATGAGCATCATAATCCGCAGGATCATGAACACAGCTGCCCGGATGCCCTCCGCGTAGATGGTAAACACCCACCAGGACACCAGCGGTTCCCCCTCACCGGGGGTAAAGAACAGGTTCAGAATGGCGGTGATGAGGATGATGATGAAGATGGGCTTCATGCCCCGAAGAATACTCTTGAGCCCCACCTTGGAAATGGCGATAAGGGCGGCCAGCAGCACCAGCAAAATGGCGTAGGTCACCACATTTGCGGCCAGAAACAGGGCTACGATATAGGCAATGGTGCCAATCAGCTTGGTGCGGGGATCCAGCCGGTGGATGATGGTCTTGCCCGGGAAATACTGGCCCAGGGTAATGTCTTTCAGCGCCATTTACACCACCGCCTTTCCCAGTTTGGCCAGAATCGCGTCTCTGGCCTGCTGGATGGTGTACACCGAGGGGTCGATGTCCACCCCCATGGCACGCAGCCGGTGGAACACCCGGGTCATGGCGGGCACACCCAGTCCCATACGCTCCAGTTCGTCCCCGTGGGCGAATACCTCCCGGGGAGCGCCGGAGAAGGGAATCTTGCCGTCGTTGACCACCACGATGCGGTCCACCGTCCGGGCCATCTCCTCCATAGAGTGGGAGACGATGATGATGGTGGCATTCTTGGCCACATGGTAGTCGTGGATGTTGCCCAGAATGGACTCCACACCCACCGGGTCCAGACCGGCGGTGGGCTCGTCCAGAATGAGCACCGAGGGCTCCATGGCAATGACGCCGGCAATAGCAACCCGGCGCTTCTGGCCGCCGGAGAGCTCAAAGGGAGACTTCTCCAGAGTCTCCTCCTTCAGGCCCACGAACTGGGCGGCCTGCCGCACCCGGCGGTCGATCTCGTCTGGCTCCAGCCCCATGTTGCCGGGGCCGAAGGCGATATCCTTATAAACGGTTTCCTCAAAGAGCTGATACTCGGGGTACTGGAACACCAGGCCCACCTGGAAGCGGGTCTGGCGGGTACGCTCCTTGCTCTCCCAGATATCCTTGCCCTCAAAGAGCACTCTGCCCGAGGTGGGCTTCAACAGGCCGTTGAGGTGCTGGATCAGGGTAGATTTGCCCGAGCCGGTGTGGCCGATGATGCCCAGGTACTCCCCGCGGTAGGCGGTAAAGTCCACGTCCACCAGGGCCCCGTGCTCAAAGGGGGTGCCGGCGGAATAGATATGACTCAGGCGCTCCGTCTGAATAATCGGTTCCAATTTGCTTCAGTCCTTTATCACAATGGTGCATTCCCCTTACGGGGTAACGCCCTGGTTCAGCAGCTGATACAATTCCTGGGCGCACTCCTCGTCGCTGAGGGCGTCCAGGGAGACGTCCACCCCTGCCTTTCGCAGCTCCCACAGAAGCTCGGTGGTCTCGGGGACGGTGAGGCCCACTTCCTTCAGTGCCTCCACCTGCTTGAATACCTCACGGGGGGCACCGTCGGCAATGACCTTGCCCTTGGACATAACCACCAGTCGGTCGGCCTGGGCGGCCTCGTCCATGTGGTGGGTGATGAGTACCACCGTCACCCCGGAGGTACGGTTGAGCTGCTTGATGGTTTTCAGCACCTCGGAACGGCCAATGGGGTCCAGCATGGCGGTGGGCTCGTCCAGCACGATGCACCGGGGCTGCATGGCGATGACGCCGGCGATGGCTACCCGCTGCTTCTGACCGCCGGAGAGCAGATGGGGGGCGTGCTCCCGGTACTCATACATCCCCACTGCCTTGAGGGAATCGTCCACCCGGCAGCGGATCTCCTCCGGGGGGACTCCCAGATTCTCCGGAGCGAAGGCCACGTCCTCCTCCACCACGTTGGCCACGATCTGGTTGTCCGGGTTCTGGAACACCATGCCCACGGTACGCCGGATATCCATCAGTTTTTCCTCGTCGGCGGTATCCATACCGTCCACATAAACCTTGCCGCCGGTGGGCAGCAAAATGGCATTCATATGCTTGGCCAGGGTGGATTTCCCCGAGCCGTTGTGGCCCAGCACCGCCACGAAGGTGCCCTCCTGGATCTGGAGATCCACTCCGTCCAGCACCACCGGGGATGGTCCCTCCTCCTCGTCATAGCGGAAGTGCAGGTCCTTTGTTTCAAGAATGGCTTGTCCCATAGCGTCTCCTTCTTAGTCGCAGATCCATCGTCCGGTAGCGCCGCAGGGCAGCGCCAGGCCGGTAGCGGTTACCGGCAGACCCAGCTCCTGGCTCTCAGTATGGCCGCCGTGCTTCCGGGCCACCAGTGTCTCCAGCAGGTAGGTGAGTACCGAGGGGGCAAGGCCGGTGGTATAGGAGTTGATGAGGAAGAACAGGGGGTTGTCCGACAGCACCCCGGTCACCAGCTCCACAAAGGGGAACAGGTTCTCCTCCAGCTTCCAGATCTCGCCGGAGGGGCCCCGTCCGTAGGAGGGCGGGTCCATAATGACGGCATCGTACTTCCGTCCCCGGCGGATCTCCCGCTCCACAAATTTGCCGCAGTCATCCACGATCCAGCGGATGGGGGCGTCGGTGAGGCCGGAAGAGGCAGCGTTCTCCCGGGCCCAGCTTACCATACCCTTGGCAGCATCCACATGGCACACGCTGGCGCCCGCCGCGGCGCAGGCCACGGTGGCCCCGCCGGTGTAGGCAAATAGGTTGAGCACATTCACCGGCCGGCCTGCGGAGCGGATACGCTCCATGGCAAAGTCCCAGTTAGCAGCCTGCTCGGGGAACAGGCCGGTGTGCTTGAAGTTCATGGGCTTAATATTAAAGGTAAGCTCCTTATAGCCCAGCGTCCACCGCTCGGGCAGGGCCTTTTTCACCCAGCGCCCGCCGCCGGTGGAGGACCGCTGGTACCGGGCGTCGTACCGGTTCCAGCCGGGATGCCGCCCTTCGGGGCGCCAAATAGCCTGGGGATCCGGGCGCACCAGAGTAAACTTGCCCCAGCGCTCCAGCCGCTCTCCCCCGCCGCAGTCCAGCAGCTCATAATCTTTCCATCCGTCAGAGACCCACATAGTCATCCTCCCGGTCATTGTTGTCATAATCATCCTATTATATCATTCTACCCCTGTCGAGTCAACGAAAAGAGCGGATTGTGTTATGGAGAAAACTGTGTTAAAATAGGCATGAATTTGTGGAAATGAGGTGTCCCCTATGAGCGCCACAGAGCTTCAGTTTCGTACCGCCACCTTCGGCGGTTTTCAGAAGCAGGATGTGCTGAGTTATATTGAATCCTCCAACCAGAGCCACGTGGAAAAGCTGGCCCAGCTTCAGCGGGAGCGGGATGAGCTGGCGGCCGAAAAGGAGGAGCTGGCGGCGCAGGCCGGACAGGCCAAAGAGCAGGCTGAGACGTTGGCCAAAGAAAAGGAGGCCCTGACTGCCCAGCTGGATGAGGCACGCAAAGAAGCGGACGCGCTGCGGGCCCAGCTGGCTCAGGTCCGTGGAGAGGCCGAGCAGACCGCCGCCCAGCTGACCGACGCCAATGCCCGCCTGGCTCAGGCCGAGCGCGACGCCGCCGCCTACCAGCAGGTAAAGGACCGCACCGCCGGCATCGAACTTGAGGCCCACTGCCGAGCTCAGGAGGTGCAGCAGGAGGCGGAGGAAAAGGTCCGTCGGGCCCACACCGAGGTCACTCAGTGGCTCCATAAGGTGCAGGCAGGCTATGACCTGCTGCGCTCGGATATGGACGGGGCCATCTCCCGCACCGGTCAGGAGCTGGACAAGCTGCACCAAATGCTGGAGCAGCTGTCCTCCAACTTCAGCAGTCAGGACGAGCACTTGCGCAAGCTGGCTCAGGACTGCGCGGATCAATTTGCGCCCCCCGCGCCCCTGCCCCTGGACGAGAAATAAAAAACCCCGCCGCGCGGGCATGGGGGCTGTTGCAGTCTGCTGCAACAGCCCCTTCTGTTGTCCGGCGACGTCAGTCTGTTTTTTGTGGAAGACCTGCTAATAAAAGTCAAGTAGAAATTTCAGATTTTTAGGGAGGCGAAAAAATGCAATACAAAATCAAGCCGCTGAGCATCTCAAAATTAAAACGGCGGCCAGCCAGATGGTATA